>JAUPUR010000019.1 GCA_030917445.1 Patescibacteria group bacterium
GAATCACACAGTGTCGCACGACTCATAGGTGCTCCTCCAGGGTATGTGGGCTATGATGAGGGAGGACAGTTAACAGAGGCAGTAAGGAGAAGACCATACTCTGTGATTTTGCTTGATGAGATAGAAAAAGCACATCCACAAGTTTTTAATATTTTCCTCCAGGTTTTTGATGAAGGAAGACTTACTGATAGTAAGGGAGTAACTGTTGATTTTAGAAACACCATTCTTATTATGACAAGTAATCTTGGAAGTTCAGTAATACTTGAGGAGAAAGATAAATCACAGGTGAAAGAGAAAATGTGGCAAATTTTACATAGTCATTTCAGACCAGAATTTTTGAATCGACTTGATTCTGTTGTCCTTTTTAATGCTTTGGGTGCAAAGGAAGTAATGGAAATTGCTAAGCTTCAACTAGAGATTGTTGGGAGAAGAATGCGTGAGAATAATATTGAATTGTCATATAGTGATGATGTTATTTCACTTATTGCTGAAGAAGGGTTTGATCCAAACTTCGGTGCACGACCATTGAAAAGAGTTATTGAAGAGAAAATTGTTGATGAAATTGCTTTAAGAATTATTGATGGTACAGTTAAGCCTGGTGAAAAAATAAATCTTCTTGTCAAAGATAGTAGTATTGTTATAGAGTAACAAGATGACTGAAACCAAACGTTGTCGTTTTGACAACTCAACACTCCTCATAAAATCAACACAAAGAACTCCATCTCAACTTCTAAAAAAGTATTACTATACTGCGTATTTTTATTGTCCCCAGTGTCAGAGAATTTTCCATGATGATATTTTCAAAGTTATCAATAAAAATGTTGAACTTTTTACTGGGAAAGAAAGCGATTTTTCGCATGATGCAGAAGTTGAGATCTGGACAGACGGTGCATGTAGCTATAATGGTACTGAAAGAGCAAGAGCATCATGGGCATTTGTTTCTGGAGATTATGAAGAGGGTGGTTTTGTTGAGGGAAAACAGACAAATAATAGAGGTGAGGCATACGCTATTTATTTCGCACTCGTCTGGGCAGTAAAAAAGATGTATAAGAAAATTAAAATTCATACAGATAGTCAGATAAGTATTCACGGCGTTTTGAAGGATCCACAAAAAGTAAAAGAGAATAGAGAAATTTTTGAAAAAATACATGCAGTCACGAAAAATAACAATCTAGAAGTTGAGTACGTGAAAGTGCTTGGACATTCTGGAGACCCAAATAATGAAAGAGCTGACAAAGTAGCAACAGCACTTGTCATGTAGATTTTACCTATATCACCTATACTGCTCAACAGAGAATTATGGCTGTTGAAAGAGCAACATCGACACGTCGTGATGTACTGAAGTATTTTGCAGGAGGAGCAACATTTCTCTTTGCAGCAGCGTCGGGGAAAGATGTCCTTATTCCTCAAGACACAGAGGATTTTGAATTTGCTTCTCGGATGGAATTTAATCAAGGTTTTGTACCCCTCAGAGACTCAGATCCCTTATATAACAATTTTTATGCACCAATGTCTCGTGTGCCATTATCACATCGTGAAGAAAGAGCTCGGGGTTCTTTCTATCAATCTGAGGTAGTATTTGAAGTTTTAGATGCATCCCGTCCAGTTGAACTGCTTCTTCCGTCTGACCCGCTTGACAATATACTGATGAGTCCAATGACAGTGAAGGTTGATGATGATCGAGAATTTTATTTTCCATTAGTACAATCATTTCGTAGTACGATTGGATCAACTCTCTTAGGAGAATTAACACCTGGAGAACATCGAATTCAAATACATCAGGTACAAGGTCCTTATTCAATAAATCAAGATGCAGTTGGTCAAGTGGCTATTGTTCAAAACCATGGCACAGCAGTTCAAGAGGCACTTTTTGCATCTCAGGCACTCTTCGCTGTTAGGCCAGATAATCTTGGAGCATTGTACAACGACATTGATCTTCTTCATTACAATAAAATCTTAGTTAATCCAGTGAGTGATGAGGTTATAGTTGCAGAGAATTTTATAATATCGTCTGAAGATAAGGGCCTCGATCCAGATGTTCGGCAAATGAGATACGGAAGAACGCCCGATATTGAACCCTGTACTGAGAGGAAAGGAAGGGTAGTGAATGGCTTTGATGAAGACGAGATGATAGTACAGGTTCCACAACAATCTGAACATGCATGGGCTCACTTCACTGGAAGTTTTTTTGATTCAAGTAGGCACCCAATGATACAGATGAAGACAAAGAATAATTTGATGGGTTTTAACTTAAAAAGTGCTCTTTTTTTCTTTCCAGCACCTCGCTTTGTTGATAGCAGAATACATGGAGAGGATATCCTTGATGCAAATCCAGAGATAAAGGTAATAGGATACAGAGAAGAATCACGCGCATTTATTCGACGCAAACTTCCAGGAGTCGGTGGATTACTTGAAGCAGCATATCAAGAGGTAATAGAGGCACAACATCCATGGTATCCCTCCCTTATTTTGTAATGTGAGAGTCTGATAGTCTTTTTGCTACATCTTCCCAATGAACAATATTCCACCATGCATCTATATAATCAGGTCTTTTATTGTAGTATTGAAGATAATAGGCATGCTCCCAGACATCAAGTCCAAGAAGAGGGATCTTCCCTTCGGTGAGAGGAGAGTCTTGGTTGGGTGTTGTAGTAAGTGTTAGTTTGCCATTCTCTAAAACAAGCCATTGCCAACCACTCCCAAAAATTTTAAGAGCGCTTTTTGAAAAATCTTCCTTAAATGTTTTAATATCACCAAATTGATCCTCAAGAGCGTTTTTGAGTGAACCAGTTGGGTCTCCCCCACCTTTTGGATGCATCATTTGCCAAAACTGTGAATGATTATAATGCCCTCCCCCATTATTTCTCACAACTGTCTTAATTTCTTCTGGAAGAGTTGAGAGAGATGTTAAAATTTCTTCAATTGATTTATTTTGTAATTCTGGATAAGAAGTGAGTGCATCATTGAGATTTTTAACATATGTTGCATGATGTCTTGTGTGATGGAGATGCTGAATATCTGCACTAATATAGGGGGCGAGGCTATCATATTCATATGGGAGATCTGGGAGTTTGAACATAATCATTAGGTTACTCTTTTTTCTTTCCTATTACAAGTAAAGATGCAGTATACTTTTTTCATGGAGATTCTAACAATAGTTGTTATTTTACTGACAGTTATACTATTACTTTTTCTTCTTTCGATGATTTGGCCACCTGATAGTCCATGGTCTCCATGGTGGAGAACAAATAATAAAACTGCAAAGGCACTCTGTAAAGTTGCTCAGATCACTGAGAAAGATTATCTTATTGATCTAGGTTGTGGTGATGGAGAAGTATTGATTACAGCTGCACGACATTTTGGTGCGACTGGCCTTGGAGTAGAGATTGATCCATTTCGTGCCTATTTTGCAAGTATAAGAGTTCAGCTTTTCGGTCTCTCAAAAAAAGTACACATAAAAAGACAGAATCTTTTTGAAACTGAGTTGAAAGATGCAACAGTTATCGTTGTTTATTTAGTTCCTAAAACTCTTGAACGACTTGGGCCTCGGTTGAAAAAACTGAAAAAAGGAACACGAGTAGTTAGCTATATGTATCAAATTCCCTTTCTCAAATTGAGTGAAAAAGATAGTAAGTCAAAACTCTACGTCTATACGCTCTAAAAGGTCTCAAGTTGTTTGAGTAGTGGAAGAAAGACTGCATTCTTTTGAGAAAGTATTGATACACTATTCAATACCCACTCCTTCCCTTCAGTATCATTTTTATAAACATAGATCTCCATCAGTCTTTGATATGCATAATAAAATGTAGGGTCAATGCGAAGAGCTTCTTTGTATTCTTTTTCGGCTGATGCAAAATTTTCTTGAGAGAGGAAAACATTGCCTAAATTATATCGAGTTTCCGGATGATAGTCTTCAATGGCTATCGCGTCAGTATATGCTTTAATAGCTTTTGTAGTTTCGCCATTTTCTGCGTAAGCCATCGCAAGATTGTTGAGGATTCGAGCACTTTTAGCATAGAGAAGTGTTTGGTTATAGAAAGTTATTGGATCTTTCCAATGAGTATTTCGTTCAATTGTTTTAAACATAAAAAATGTAAGATAGAGGAAAAGAAAAATAAGGAGAATATATTGATAAAATGATGAAAACTTTCTAAGTAAAAGGAATATAAGGTAGGAAAAGAGAAGAAAAAATCCAAGGGATGGATAATAGAGAAAGTGTTCATAAAAAATTCCATTAATTGGAATAATTCCACTCGTTGGTATAAAACTTATTCCGATCCAAAGTAACGAAAAGAGAAGTACTGGGTGTGACACCTTTCTTATAATTCCAAAAATAAAAGAACTTGCAATAGCAAAAATTGCTAAAAGTGAAAGAAATGTTGGCTTAGATTGAACCGAGATTGTGATGTCGCGTTCCATGAATAAAGGATGAGGAACAATTAAAAGTTTTATGTAATCCCAAACATAATGAAAGAATGTTATTAACCGTACAAGAATGTTTTGTGTATAGAGAGTCTGGGAATTTGAAAAATTGAGAGTATTTGCAAAATTGAGAACAGTAAGCCTTAAGAAGAAATAAATAACTGTAATGAGAAAGAATATAAAAGTTTTTTTAAGAGTTTTCAGAACTGTTTTTTTACTGAATGATTGTTGAGTGAATAAAATAACTACAAACATTAATCCAGGAGTGATAAGTGCAATCTCTTTTGAAAGCAATGCGCAGATGAAAAAGAAGACTGAGAACATATATGCTTTCATTGATTTATTAAGGAGTAAATAAATTGCAAGGAGTGAGAAAAAGAAAGATTGTGGATCACCTCTTCCTGATGCATAGGAAATTGCTTCTGTTTGAATTGGATGAATGAGAAAGAGTACTGCTGTTAATAATGAAATGAAGCGATTTTTAAAAAGTCTTTGAAGAAGAAGATAAATGAGAATTCCTGAAAGTGCATGTAGGAAAAAGCTTGAAAAGTGATATATAAAACCAGATGCACCAAAAAGTGCATATTCTATTGCAAAACCAGTAAAGAGTAAGGGCCTATAATAGTTACTTAACTGTCCGGCACCAGTAGTCATACTTTGGGAAAAAATGTCAGAAAGTGAAAAAGAAATGACAGCTGTGTTCTTGTAGATAAAGTGCTCGTCATCAAAGAAAAGACCATTGAAGAACGAGTTGAAATAAACAGATAAACAGATAAAAAAAAGAAAAGTACAGAGAGTGAAAATAGAAAATGAATCGAGCCTTTTATTGAATTTTTCCAACATAATCTAATTTTTAATTCGTAGAAGTAGCCAGCGGAGTTTGTCAAGCGTTGAATATGTTCGATAAAGAATTGGATTGAGAACGTAATCGTAACTTCCTACAAATTCAATATGATCTGGTCTGTATCCTTGTTTAAATTTATGAAAGCCGTACCAGGTATCAGAAACATCTGGATCAGGTCCTAAAGCTCCCCACATATCAAATTTTTTAAGTCCAAGTTTTTTACCATATTTTATTGCTTCCCACATGATGAGATTTGATGCCATAACTTCTCTATGTTCATTACTTGACGCCCCGTAGGGGTAATAGAGGGTGTCTTTGAAGACAAAGAGAATCCATGCTGCCAGAACTTTTTTGTTGTATGTCGCGGTAAAAAGATGAGATGAGAGAGCGTTATAAGGACTTTTTGCTTCATGCAAAAGAGTTTTCCATTGAATTTGATGATATGAGGGTGTATGTGCAAAAAACTTTTGTCTTTTTGTCGTCTGCTCAGTAAGTTCTTGATAAACT
Organism: Patescibacteria group bacterium; assembly: GCA_030917445.1. Taxonomy (GTDB): domain Bacteria; phylum Patescibacteriota; class Microgenomatia; order Levybacterales; family UBA12049; genus JAUPUR01. The sequence goes on from JAUPUR010000019.1 coordinate 5,774, forward strand.
GTAAATGCATCCTCAGTATTTTTTTCAGCAATCGTTACACCGTGTCTTTGAGCAACTCGTATGTTATATCTTGTTTTAGGGTGTAAGTTTTTCAACAATTCATCTTCAGTAGGTTTGAGATCGAGAATAAATGTAAAGCGTGTAAAGAGTGGATGTGTAGATGGTTTGAAAGAAAGACTAAGTAATTTCCCTTTCGCCTCATCTGAGTTTTGTATATTTGGTTCGCATTGAATAAAAATACATTTGTACTCTTTCCCAATTTTTTTAAGTTCCTCGATAATCCATTTTTGAGGAAGTCGGGTTTTGGGCATGTAGCCAATAGTAAAGGATGTTTTAGGAATGGAATGAAGGGTCAGTGTAAATGCATCAGTGAGAGCTCCATTTTCAAAGAGTCCACGTCGAATAACCTTAATCCCAGTTTTTTCTCGAAACTCTCCCCATTCATAAGATTGAAGTGGATGATCGACAATTTTATTGTATATTTTTCTTTGTTCAGGAGTAATTAATGTAACCGGCACGAATCTATTGTAGCAATTTCAGACCATTTATTACCAATCAGTCCCGTCTGTATAAAGGATGCTTCTATTTGTATTTTCTTGAACAACGCCTGGAGGAAGTTCAGATACAAATCTCGAGACAGTATTCATTGACCTTTGTCCAAAGAAAAGACGTTTTCTTGCATGGGTCAAGAAAAGTTTTTCTTTTGCTCTGGTCATTCCTACATAGCAAAGACGACGCTCTTCTTCTAACTCATTTTTATCCATTAGCGCACGTGAGTGAGGAAAAAGACCCTCTTCCATTCCAATCATAAAAACAACGGGAAATTCAAGCCCTTTCGCAGCATGAAGGGTCATAAGTGTGACTGCATTTTTTAACCCCCCTTTCGCTTTCTCTGAGACGTACTCTTGTTCGACCAAAGCAACATTTTCAAGAAATTCAGAAATATTGGGAAAGGAAAGTGCTACTGAACGTAGTTCTTTTATATTTTCAAGACGAGATCTATCTTCTTCATCTTTTTCATCAAAAAAGTCTAAATACCCTGTGGCTTTCACTACACCATCAAGGAGGTCAATCGTTACTGAGTCATCGGTGAGAGGATTTTCTTTTTGATAAGCGAAAAATTTAAGCATTCTTCCTTTACCAATTTTTTCCACCCTTTTTTTTGCAATTGATTCTTCAGGATTAACAACTAGTCGAAGATAAGATAGAACGTCCTTTATTTCCTTTCTTTCATAAAAGCGTGTTCCCCCTATAAGAATATACGGAATTCCGTGATGAAGAAACGCTTCTTCAACTACACGTGATTGTGCGTTAGTTCTATATAAAATTGCAACATCGCTTAATTTACTTATCCCAAGTGAAATAATAGTTCGAATAATAAAATCTGCCTCATCTTGTTCATTGAGTGCGTCATACATTTCAAGTGGTTCCCCTGCAGGATTTTCGGTCCACAGACTGAGAACGGGATGGGATGTGTTTTTAGAAATTACTGCTGAAGCAGCATCAAGAATTTTTTGAGTTGAGCGGTAGTTTTGTGAGAGTGAAAAGGTTTGAGTACCTGCAAAGTCATTTTTAAACTTAATGAGATTACGATAATCTGCCCCTCTCCAACTGTAAATACTTTGAGAAAAATCACCAACGACACACACATTCAACCATCTTTGTGAGAGAAGTTTTGTTAACACATATTGTGCTCGGTTAGTGTCCTGGTATTCATCTATAAGGATATATTGAAAAAGTTCTTGGTATTTATGCAAAATCTCTGAATTTTCTCTGAAAAGCCGTACTGTTTTAAGAATGAGATCATCAAAATCAACGGCATCATTTTCTTTGAGAATTTTTTGATAAAGTGGATATACTTTTGCAACGGTTTGTTGAAAAAGTCCTCGGGCGAATGTTTCATATTCATCGGCATAAATCAACTCATTTTTTGCACCAGAAATTGTCGCGAGGATTGAGTTTGGCTTAAAATCTTTTTGAGAAAGTGTGAGATGATTCATCGCTGCTTTTATCGCTTCAAGCTGATCCGATGAATCATAAATAACAAAATTTTTTGAGAGACCGATTTTATGTCCTTCTTTTCTTAAAATTCTTGCACACAATGAATGAAAGGTTGCAACTTGAGGCTTTCCACTAATTTTTTCCGGAAGTGTGTGCATAAAAGTATGTATCCTTTCTTTCATTTCCTGAGCTGCTTTGTTGGTAAAAGTTACCATAAGAATATTTTCTGGGGTAATATTCTTTTCAAGTATCAGATACATCACTTTATATGTAAGAACCCTTGTCTTTCCCGAACCAGCACCAGCAAGGATAATCATTGGGCCATCAGTGTGCAAGACTGCTTTTCTTTGTTCAGGATTTAGGTCATTGAGGAGTGTTTGTGTCATAGACTATACTTATGTGTATACAGTGAAAACTCATTGTAACATATGAAAAAACTCTTCTTTATTGCCAACTGGAAAGCAAATAAAAACACACAGGAAATGTATTCTTGGTTTATCTCATTTTTTAGTCAATCATTTATTGAGTACATTCATGCTGAAGAAAATACACATGACAAAAAAATTATCATTTGTCCACCATTTCCAATTCTCTCAGATGCGTCTGAGTATCTTTCACGGTACAAAGCAAAGATCCCAGTATCTTTAGGAGCACAGACAATCGCCTCAATAGATAGTGGAGCATATACTGGTGAAGTAACGGGTCATATGCTTGAAGGTTTGGTGAGATATGTTTTGATAGGGCATTCCGAAAGAAGGCAGCTAGGAGAGACGGATGCAGAAATTGAAAAGAAAGTAGAACAAGCACGAGCTCATAATATTGAGCCAATTCTATGTGTACAAAGCATTCATACACCTATTCCTGCAGGGACACATATTGTTGCATATGAGCCTGTTGAGTCAATTGGTACAGGAAGTCCTGACACACCTGAGCACGCAAATGAGGTAGCAGAGTACTTTAAAGAAGAAAAAAATATTCTTTATGTTTTATATGGTGGAAGTGTGTCAAAAAGCAACGTTCATAATTTTATAAAAATGGAGTATCTTAACGGAGTCCTCGTTGGAGGAGCGAGTCTTGATCCAGATACATTTTCAGACATAGTGAGAAAAGCGTAATATTTCTTGATATAATTAGATTTCTTGTATGCGAAGAGCGACCTCATCTGCCATTTCAAAGCGATTAGCATTATTTCTTATTCTGGTATTGATCTTTATCGGTGGTTTTTTACTCGTCAAAGGGCTTAGTTATGTTCCTGTACTCTACCAATATCTCTTTCAGAAAGAAATTGAACTTAAAAAAACAGAGGATGAAAAAATTAACGTGCTTTTACTAGGAATTGGTGGTGGAAACCATGATGGTCCCCTTCTCACAGACACTATTATATTTGCAAGTATCGATCCAAAATCTCAAAAAATAACAATGATTACAATTCCTCGTGATCTTTGGGTTCCTGAACTGAAACAGAAAATTAACTATGCATATGCTTCAGGTGAAGTAAAGCAAAAAGGGGGAGGTTTGAAGCTCACAAAAGCAGTGGTAGGGAAAATAGTGGGCCAAGATATTGATTATGGATTTAGAGTAGACTTTAATGGTTTTATTAAAGCAGTTGATGAGGTTGGTGGAATTACTGTTAATGTAGAAAGATCTTTTGAAGATCCAGAATATCCAATATCTGGCAAAGAAGCTGAAACATGTGGTTTTGATGGAGATGAGTTTGAAAAGAGAGCGACAGCAGAAGCTCAGTTTGAAGCATTTCCTTGTAGATATGAATATCTAAAGTTTGAAGAAGGATCACAGGTTATGGATGGAGAGACTGCTTTAAAATATGTTCGATCACGTCATGCAATAGGACCTGAAGGAACTGATTTCGCTCGTTCAAAAAGACAGGAAAAGGTTATAGCTGCGTTAAGAGAAAAAGTAATTTCTGCAGGAACTTTTCTCAATCCTTTAACACTCGTAAGTCTTTACGATGTTTTTCGAGATAGTATAGATACAGATATTCAAAAAGAAGAATACGATGATTTTGTAAAACTTGCTCAAAAATTACAGAATGCAGAAATGAAAAATTATGTATTGGATTATGGCGATGATGAGGAAGGGAGGGAGGGTCTATTAGTAAATCCACAAATTACTGATGAGTATAATTTACAATGGGTCCTGATTCCCAGAACAGGAAATGGAAACTATACAGAAATTCAAAACTATATTTCTTGTCTTCAAGAGACTGACGGACTACAGTGTACAATTACCCCAGTTGCAACTAATTAAATTTATCAATGAAAAAGAAAAAAACAAGTAAAAAACCAATAAAGAATATCATGACAATTCTTGTGATAATTCTTTTTCTATCACTCAGTA
>JAUPUR010000020.1 GCA_030917445.1 Patescibacteria group bacterium
ATTGATATTCCAACAAGATATTTTTCAAGTCCTCTTCTGATCGTTTCAACTTCTGGTAGCTCTGGCATGAAGGCAATTGTATCAAAAATTATTTGAATATAAATAAGTCCTCTGTTAGAATGCAGAGCATTAAATGATGAGGAGTGTCATGGCGGCATCCACCTCGTCCTTTAAGAACCTTCAAAAGAAAGGAATGTTCATGAACTACCTCGAGTTCGTCCTGATTTCCATTGGGGTCTCGTCAGCGTTGAATGTTCCATCCTTTCCAATTACTTGGGAATGCGCAATCAAGCGCAAAACCATTGGGAAAAGATGGATCACTATTCATGTTTTGATGTCACTCATCCTTGGGAGCGTCTTTACCTATACGACACATCTCCTCCCTTGGCCAATCACTGGCATCGCTGACCGGACGTATATCATTACGACTGCGTACACCTCGCTTCTTGGATTTGTTTTCTTGCTCGCGACAGTATCGTTTCTGATCTTTGCCCTCTGGGCAGAGGAAGACGCGAAAACTCCAGCTGAGAAAAAGAAAGCAAGAGCTTTCTATATCCAAGGAGCAAAAATCTCAGGAGCTCTCGCAGTAACCACCTATATCGTCTTTATGGCTCTTGGTGGAACGGCCTAGCGCTCCAGTATCAGCGCAGAAGCGCAAGAAAGGAGTCGACAATGTTCGTGCTCTATAGTGAAGTGCCAAACATCGGACTTGGCGGAGTCATAGTACTCTGCACACTTCTTGGTGCCTTGGTACTTCTCGCTGGAATCGAGCAATGGAGAAAAAATCGCAAATAAACATTCTTTTCTGTCGTTTTCAACCCCCTCTTGGAAGGTAACCAAGAGGGGGATTTCATAAACCCTCAAACCATATCAAAATACATCTTATAGTGATTTGACAAACTAAGTAATAAGTACTAGAATCCATTTTTATAGAGATAAGATATAGTTTTCATTATTGCTTTGAATTACTCTGTCTTCTCTCTTTTTCGTTCTTTAACAAGCTAGTTGTAAGAACCACTTCCTCTCCCTTTCTCTTCCCACGCGGAAAATGCTGAACTGATGTGTACTATGCGGCTTTTTGGCCACTTATTTTTGTGATCAAAAAGCCGCACTAAGTACCATGAAAGGAAGTGGAGGATCCATTTCATGGACCAAACCCTATACAGGCCATTTTCGCGGCAGGCCTAACGAACATTTGCACTGACGGGAGACTAAATCGTCATGAGTTCACAGATGCACTCGACACACCAGTCTTCGACAAGTCCGTTTTCCAGCTCTGCGCTGGACACTCTTCCTGAGGAAGCGTGGGAGGCAATCGCCCCCCCCAAAGCCTCACTGGAAGAGGTCTTCGCGCTCATTCCGGGCGGGTTTACCAACCCGGAAAACAACGAGCTCTGGGCCGATATCATCGGCCAGAAGGAAGAGGACAACATTCCCGTCGACACCACTCGCCCGCGCCAAATTCGCAAAAAGAAGGCAACCGCCTTCGATGCGAATGATCCCTTCGTCATCCTCGCTCTTGCGGGAAAGGCGCAGATCACCGCACGGTGTACTACCTGCAGGCAGAAAGCCATCGCCAAGATCGGCACAGCTCATCTGCACTCGATCGAAGAACGCCAACAGGCGTCTGAGAACTTTCGTGCAACCCGCAAGGAACGCCGAAAGAAACGGGCAATTCGTAAGGCAGATTCCGGCTTCAAATGCCGGGAAACCTCCGGCTCGCTCGCCGAACTGCAAGACAGCCTCAGGGGAGAAAATCCCTACGTCAGCCACCTGATGGTCGCGGTCGGAAGGGACGATACCGAGGTTCTGCCACTGCAGCCGAACACCGAGCCAACGCTCGCGACCATCTTCATCGAGATCAACCCGATTTTCGGGTATCTCCTCGACATCGATGCAAGCAGCGACGAGGAGGACTCAGTCGCATTCACTCCGACCCTGTGCTATGAACGCCAGGAAGGATGTACCTGTGGAGTGCACGTCTACGACATCGACGAACTCCGCCAGGCCGAAATCCGTGAGCGACTCGAAGTCCGAGTGAAACCGGAAGATCTAATCGGCTAAGCGCCGAACTTGGGGGAATAGAAATGTTCAACACGTCCTAACCTGACAACTAGCAATGGTACCCTCGCTTCTCCTTTGGGAGATTTCCGCATTGCGGAAGCATTCGTGCGGCGAGGGTACCCCGCACATTTAGCCTTCCTCTCATTTACTCTGTGGAGTTGTATACACGACTCTTATACGATCTTCTGGAAGTGAACTCCCATTTGCCCGACTCCAAAAATCCCATACCTCATTTATATGAGTATCTGTACTTCTTGTATCATCAATAAAAACAAAATCATCTGGACGCATAAACCCTCTTTTTAATTTCGTCACTGGTGACTCCCTATTTTGAGGATCAAGTCTATATCCAACATTATCGCTCCCTCTTTTCGCCCAATCTGGATTAAGGACAAGTATCTCACGATCCCTTTGGGACAAAACCTCAAGCCCTTGCCTCAGACCGAGAACACCTGCATATGCAATATAAACAGGAGTTGGCTCAGTAGGCATATCAGCGACTTCTTCTGCAATCTCACTAAATCGTTGATTCCACAAATTGACTCCCTGCACCATAATTTTGGCTAATTTCTTTCCATTGACTGGAGCAGCATTCCTCTCTGCAAGAGTATGACAAGCTTGTAGTTGAATATCTTTGATTCTCTCATCCTTCATCTCATCTTCGCCCATAACTCCTGCGACATAATTTTTTAAATACTCTTCTTGAAGATCAGGATCTGCATCGAAAGATTTCAAAAGTAAATAATTACCAATATCTGAAAAATTATTTTGAATCAAAGATCGTATTCTATCCGGTCCCATCATCCCGTCTTGGTATTCGAATGCATATCGAATATCCGCTGGCATTAATGGCTCACTCAATGAAGATCTTACTGGAGGTGCAACACTCTCTTTTACTGAGGAGATAACATTTCTCAATTTAATAAATCGTCGAGAAAATGGAGTTTTGTCTCCTGAAGATATTTCTGTCATATTAATTATTTTTACCAGCGACTATAGCGTTGATATTTTTCTCAAAATTTTTCAATGAGAATTTTAAAGCCTGATGACGACAATCATCACTTTTTATCTTTTTACTGTCAAACTCTTTTAGCTTCTCCATCAAGCTTTTATATTTTAATTGATCAAAAAAGAGACCTGTCTTGTTTTCAATGACTGTCTCCTTCACTCCACCTGACCTATAAGCAATAACGGGTGTTCCTTGTCCCATTGCCTCAACTGGTGTTATCCCAAAATCCTCATCTTCTGATGCAAAAAGAAAAGCTTTTGCACCACGCATCAACTCATATTTTTCCTCGTCACTTACCTCTCCTAAAAATTCTACTGTCTTTCCAGCATCTTTTTGCAATGCCTCTCCGTATCCTGCAAATGCTTTTCCAAACACCTTTAATGGAACACCAAGCTCTGTACACGCTTTTACAATGACATCGACATGCTTTGCTGCTGCGAGCCTTCCACCCGTAAGGAAATAATCTCTTTGTCTGGAATCTTTTTGTATGGGAAAAAGAACAGGAGGATAAATAACAACTGCATCTTTTCTATAAAATTTTTGAATACGACTTTTGACTTCTTCTGAATTTGCAATATATTGATCAACATTTTTTGAAACGTTAAAATCTACCATACGTAAAAAATGATTTAATGTTTCACCAATTATTCGAAGGAGAAAATGTGATTTCCACTGTCGTGCAGTTGCATACCCGTATAAATATCGAGGAGGTGTATGACAGTAACAAATCAACTTTGCCTTTCCCTTTTGAAGTGTGTTTGGAAAGTAGGCACCAGTAGCAGACGTTATAACAACATCAAATTCAGAAAAATCAAATGAGCGAAAAAGAAGTGGAGATAACAGTCTCAGTGGACTAATAAGTTTGGCTTTAAAGGGAATATATTGTGCCCAAGACGTCTTAACTCTATAATTTTTAAATCTCTCCTTATGAGGACCGAGAAACGCTGGAAGATAGACAGAAGTATAAATTGGTGCATCAGGGAAAATATCATACAGAGCTTCAAGTACCCTTTCTGCGCCACCATACTCTTTGAGATAGTCATGAACAAGTGCAACTTTCATAAAAGTCCAAGCTGATTTTCATCCACACTCTTTTTAGAAGTCACTTTTTTTA
>JAUPUR010000021.1 GCA_030917445.1 Patescibacteria group bacterium
GAGAGAATGATTGATGACGCGCCACCATGTTCTCCGTTGTGGATGAGTGGAGAAAGTGTTTCAGCAATATCATTGGGAAGGCTGAACTCAAGTGCCTCTTTTAATTTTTCATGAGGGACACTCTCATTAAATTGTGCTGTTTGCAGGACGATCGTGTCATCTGTTTGAAGATATCCTGAGGCTCTTTGAATCAATGTTTCATCCTTTGTTTCTTTTAAGATGTTTCCTATTTTCTCTCCTCTTTTGAGACTGATAGCACCGTTACCTTTGAGGTATGCGTAAAGAACTGTGTCCTTGCAGTAGCAGAGAGCGAGAGAGAGTTTTGCCTCAGATTGGAATGAAGAGAGAACGACATCGAGTGCATGTGCAATTGTTTCAAATGTTTTATCTTCGAGTCCGAAAAATTCAGACTGAAGGTGATCAAGGAATTTTTTCCCATCTACTGCGAGAGTTTCATGCTCATTTTCTGAGGTGAGTGAGATAACTGCAAAAAGTCCCCCAGCGTTATAGACCTGAGACCATCCCTGTGGAGTAGGTGTTGCAACTATCTTTGCAAAACTAAGTGTTGGTGTGGGCATCTTTTATAGTATAACAAGTGCAAGAACAAAAAGAAAAATCGTTGCAAGAAGGTAGAAGAAATTCATGGTCTGAATAAGTGGAGAGCCTGCTGCAGTTGAAACAACGAGGATTCTTCTGAGTGATCGAATATGATTGAAGACAATGAGAGCAAATATCATGTAAAAACCAATAAGAAAAAGTGCAAATATTTTCAATCCTAATTCAAATCCGTCAGACGTGAAGAAATTTGTAAAATCAAACATCGCTTGGCCTCCCTGCAATTAGATCGCTTATAATATCAGCAGCTTTTGCTGGTTTTGAAATATGATTGAATTCAAAGTTTGGTTTGAGCCCTTCTGTTTGTAAGTTTACATTCCCATAATCAAAAAAATTACTTAAAAACCCACTTTGTGAGTACTCGACATCAACGATATCAGCAACATTGGTTGCGGCTACGTTTTTACTTGAGATGTGAGTCACGTCAATATCAATAACTCTTAAATTGGTGACGATGCCAACATGGTGGAACCAGGTGGTGAAGTTGACGAATGCATAACCAAAAACAATAAGGTAGTAAAAGAGGATGAAAATTAGAAAGTACTGTGAAGAAAATGTAAAAGGAAGTGACTCAATAAAGGGCATCAAGAAAATCCCCAGGAGTGGGAGAAGAAAAAGTGCAACTGTCGTTAAAACCCATGGAACATTGGTGATAATGTGACGTCTTAAGAAGAGATGGACATCCTCATTTGTTTCTTGATTTTGAAATCGAATATCGTCTGGAAATCTAGTGAAGGTTGAAAGAAGAGAGACCTTTTCATGCGGTCGATGGGCTGATTTGGGAAGTGGGTCGGGCGTTTTAATTGGATCTTTTTTTATGACAACTTCGTCACCCTTTTGAGAGTCAAGTGAAAATATATCTGGCATAGAATACCTGCATTATAGCGCAAAGAGGAACATTTTACTTCTTTTCGATATTGAAGAAGGCAAAACCAGTTTGAGGAATGCGAGTGTAACCAGGAGCTCGAAGATTGAATGCTTCTTTAAATGCAGATCCACTCATTCGAATTTCACCAATGTTTGTCTGAAAAATAACCTCATTTGTTGTCCCATTCCCTTGGCTTACGCTCACTGAGGACACAGTTGAAGGACCATTTGCTTTTTGCCTTAATTCATCCATGCTATATGGATTGCCACCCCAGCATGAAGTTGTGAGAGGAACGACTCTCTCATCTCTGAAGCGTGAGGCATTGATAATATCAGCCATTTCTTCTGGTGATAACCAGGGGTTTGAGCGTCCACACGTTGCACCACTATTACTGTAATGTTGTCTCCACCATGCTTTATAAAGCCATGGGGAGCCACCGAGTTTTTCAAAGGATTTATCAACAAAGCTGTTACCTCCTGAGCCATCGGTTGTGTCCCAGCCGATCGGTGAAGCAAATCCTCCATGAGTGGATGCATAATAGGTAACAACGTCTTCCAGTACCTGTCCCCGCGTATCTGAGACCGCTTGTTTCCATGAGTCAGGGGCATTATCGGCTTTGCTTGAACTGAAGACTTGGCATGCTTCAGTTGTGCAAATCTCTTTATTTTCTACCTTGTATCTATAAGCATAGGTTCTCGCAGCGACTGCTTGCGCTTTGAGCGCTTCTGGATGCCAAGAGGAAGGCATTTCGGCGATGCCTAGAAGGTATCTTCCTTCAAAATCCATCTCGCCTTGTCCACTAACTTTGATAGTTCCACCTGTATCTTTGTCTACTGGTTCTTTCCCATAGTAGGCGTTTAGAATTTGTCTGTAATTCTGTCCGTTTTGAGCTCTTCCTCGTGCACCGTATTGACTCATTCCTTTTCGATGGGTATATCCTCCGAATGAAAAGACCGCAAAGTATCCGCTAGGAGCTTGTTCACGAAAACCCTTAATTGATGAAAGATACTCATCTGCAAGTTCGCCACTTCCTATGGTAAATGTGAAGTCTCCACTTCGAGCGCTCAAAATCTCACTCTGCTTTGCTGTAAGTGCTGCAAGTTTACCCGAGACTTCTTGCTGATATGCTTTTGCACCTTTCACAATACCATCTAATTTTTGAGACTGTTCATCAAGTGTCGATTTTATTGTAATTAGTTTTTGCTGTTCTGATTTTAATTTATCGCTTCTTCCTTCAAGGTCATGAATTGAAAGCGCAATATTTGTGATAATAGTTTTGTCTTGATTTGTTTTTGCTCTTTGATATGCAAGCAGTTGTGTTATCTCAGATGCAGATCCCGCAGAGAGAAAGATGGCAAGGGGAGAATCGTAATAAGTCTTTATATAGTAGTCACGAACTGTTTTATTTAAGATATCTTCTTTTGCATCAAGATTTTTATATCCTTGATCAATATCATTTTGTTTTTTAACGAGATCACTTTCAATTGTTGTGACCCTTGTTTTAATTCCAAGAATTTGTCCCTCGAGAGATTTAAGCTGAGATTCAAGTGGTTTGGTTGCTGCAACCGACTGGTTGAGGGCTGATGTGAGATCGCTAATCTGTTTGTTGAGATCATCAAGTTCGTCAGAATATGTTTTGACAGGTGATAGAAAGGAAAAAAGTACGAGAGAAACAACAAAGAGAAGACACAAAAAAACACTTAATTTGGGCATCGTACCATTATAGCAAATCATAGCAAGTTATATTTTTGACTTGAAAAATAAAAAAAGTATGCTACACTCAGGTGACTTATATAGCAGTTAGTTTGTCATGCCAAACTAATCATTCATGGACGATAATCAATTTTCTCAATTTACGCCATATTCTAAAAAACCATCCTCACCAAAGGTGAGAGCCTTTGTTTATGTCATTATCTTTGTCGTTCTCGTTGCAGGAGCAATGATTATTGGAAATGTTTTTCTTTCTCAAAGAAATGCAGAGGAGGAAGGATCTATTACTCCTACTCCAGAGGTTGAGATGACTCCAACCCCAACACCTGAAATGATTACCCCAACACCCGAGGAAGATAGTGTGACTCCTACCTCAACACAAAAAGTTACTCCAACCCCAACAGGAAAAGCTGCTGTTACACCAACTCAGGCTGCGAAAAAAGGAATTTCTGTGAGAGTGTTGAATGGGAGCGGAGAGCAAGGTGCAGCGGGTGATGGAGCAGCTGTTCTCCTTGCTGCAGGATATACAATTACTGGAACAGGGAATGCAGATACATTTGATTATGACGAGACAGTTATTCAAGTAAAAAAGAGTAAACAAACAGAAGCTGCAGCTTTGAGAAAAGCATTGTCTACAGAGTACACGGTCGCCCAAACGGTAGAAACGCTTGCAGAAACTGCAAACGTAGATGCTATAGTTATTGTAGGAACAAAGTAATCCTACAACATGCAGTATCACGTCATTACCATTGGAAATGCAGTCATCGACGCATTTCTTTTCCTTCCAGAAAATAACACTGATCTTTCCTTTGATCGCGAAAAAAATAAACTCTGTGTAACCTCAGGCAAGAAGATTCTTCTAGAAGAATGTACTTTTGTCTTGGGTGGCAATGCATGTAATGTTGCTGTTGGTATGTCTCGACTTGGTTTGAAAAGTGCACTTTTAGCAGAGATAGGTTCAGATGAGTTTGCCCAAAAAATTCTCCATGGACTGAATAAAGAACATGTTGGAGTTGATTTGCTCATACGAGGAGAAGGACAATCTTCTTTTTCTCTTGGCATTAATTTTCAGGGAGAAAGAACACTTTTTATTGAACATAGAGACCGCGAGCATGATTTTATTTTGTCATCGCTTGATGCAACATACTTTTATTTAACTTCTCTGGGTTCAAAATGGGAGCATGTTTATAAAAGAATGGAAGATGTTTTACAATCCCGTCCACATCAAAAGCTTGCCTTCAATCCTGGATCTATGCAGATAAAAACAGGACTGTCATCATTTGAGTACTTACTTCCTTTTACCTCCATACTTTTTCTGAATAGAGATGAAGCAGAACTTCTTCTTGGTATAAAAACAGATACTCAAGAACTTATGTCTCTTTTTCAGAAGAAAGGTGTTAAGACTGTTGTTATTACAGATGGGGAGAATGGAAGTATGTGCTTGAGTGAAAGTGGGGAGGTATTAAAACAAGAAATGGTAAAGTGTACAGTCGTTGAAAGAACAGGTGCAGGTGATGCCTTTGCAACAGGTTTTTTGGCGGCTATAATAAGCGGGAAAGATGAGAAAGAGGCATTATTGTGGGGAGCAAAAAATGCATCGTCAGTAATAGAACAAATAGGCTCACAAAAAGGATTGTTAACAAAGGAAAATATATGAGGACAATTTTTATTGGTTCAGATCATAGAGGTTTTGAAAAAAAAGAAATTCTTAAGAAGCTTTTGCTGGAAAAGGGTTATACAGTTAATGATTGTGGTGCCTATGAATATCAAGAAGGTGATGATTATCCTGATTATGCTGAGCGAGTAGCAGACAAGGTTGTTGAAAATGAGGGATCCTTTGGAGTTTTATTGTGTGGAAGTGGGGTGGGAATGTGTCTTGCTGCAAATAAAATAAAAAATGTAAGATGCGTTGTTGGACACTCCCTTGATGAAGTGAAAAGTGCGCGACAAGAAGATAACTGCAATGTCATTGCCTTCTCTGCTGATAATCAAGATCTTGATCAGATGAGTGAGATGATAGATGCCTTTGGAGAGACAGCGTTTTTGATGGAAGAGAGATTTCAAAGAAGAATTATAAAAATGGAGAGAAGTACATGAACAGTGTTCTTCCTGCAATTTTTGAGAAAGATTTTACTGAGATAGAAAAAAAACTTGAACGTATTCGGCCATTTGCCAAAGCAGTTCATATTGATCTTCTGGATGGAAAATTTATAGATAATGTGTCTTTTCTCAATCCAGAACCATTTAAAAAATATTCACAGGATTTCTATTTTGAGTTACATATGATGGTTGAAGAGCCTGAAGCTTATATTGAGAAATGGGCAGAAAATGGTTTTAAGAGATTTGTTGGACATATTGAGAAAATGAGCGATCAGCCATCGTTTGTGGCACGAGCACAGGAGTATGGTGAAGTAGGCCTTGCACTTGATTTGAAGACCTCAGGTGACGAGATAAAGGTGCAGTTGCAAGATTTAGATATGCTTCTTATTATGGGTGTGAATGCAGGATATTCTGGACAAGTTTTTGATAAGTCCTGTTTGCAAAAGGTTTCATTTTTTAGTCAACAAAACATTGTTCCCGTTGAGGTTGACGGAGGGGTAAATATTCAGAGTATTGCTCAGATTTGTCAAAGTGGTGCATCTCGGGTTGCTGTGACATCTGCTCTTTTCGCTGAGGGTGAGATTGAGGAAAACTTTCAAGAACTTGAGAGTAACTTTAACGAGCAAGCTGAGTGGGGAAGTTATTAAATCGACAATTGCTTTGCGTTTCAGTTCCTTTTATAAAATACTCTGTTCTTCCAAAACAAGGGAGTGCGATGACCGCTGAAGGAAGAGTATATTTCTTATCTGGTTTTCCGTCGAGTAAATGAGTCATGATTTTATTCCAAATTGGAGCTGCTCCACTTATACCTGAGGTAAGGTTTGGGCTCATAGGGGAGTTATCATTATTTCCCACCCATACAGTCACAACGTAATCTTGGTTATATCCAACTGTCCAGTTATCTCTTTTATTGTCTGATGTTCCAGTTTTCACTGACACAGTATGACCTGGAATATATAACGGTGAGGAACTTCCGAATGCTTGGCTGCGAGCTGCATTATCAGAGAGAATATCTGAGATGATATAAGCAACGCCTTCATCAAGGACTCTGCTTTTTTGTATACTTTTTTTATTTTCCAGGATTTCACCTTTTGAGTTTGTGATCTCGACTATTGGGTTTGGATTTACTCTTTCTCCCATATTAGCAAGGGTACTATTTACTGTTACCATATCAAGCATAGTTACTTCAGCTCCTCCAAGAGTAACAGAAAGACCATAATTATTTTCATCATCCCAGGTTCTAATACCCATCTCTTGTCCAAGATCAATCATGGTACTGACTCCTACTTGTTGGAGAAGTTTTACTGCTGGAATATTTAATGAGTTTGCAAGAGCAAGACGAAGTGGGATTCTTCCTCGATAACGACCATCATAGTTGACTGGTGTATAAGGAGGACCACCTTGTGTTTGAAACGTTGTTGGACTGTCATCAAGTATTGATGCAGCTGTAAATCCATTTGCAAGAGCTGCACTATAGGTAATGATTTTCGCAGTTGATCCAGGCTGACGAAGAGAAGTAGTGACATTTACATTACCACCATTGGGGTCATTAAAATCTTTGCTTCCGACCATGGCCAGAATATCACCGTTTTTTGGATCTGCAATAATTGCTGCACCGTTTGTAAGATTGAGAGCTGTAGAGTTGTTGACCTCATTCGTGACGATCTCTTGTGCTTTATCTTGAAGAGAGAGGTCAAGACTAGTTACGACCTTGAGTCCTCCTTTCTCAACCATAGCAAGACCATATTTTTTCACGAGTAGTTCTTTAATATAATTAACAAAATGTGGTGCCTTAAAAGCTGCCTGTGGTGTATTAAATGAAAGTACCTCAGACGCTGCGTTTTGTGCTTCCTCTTTTGTAATAAATCCGAGTGAAACCATCCTTGCAAGTACTTCTTTTTGACGATTTTTCCAGGCTGTTGGATTTGATCCATAAGGAGAATAAGTGGTTGGTGCAGCTGTTATACCTGCAAGAAATGCACTCTCAGCTAAACTTAATTTCTCAACCGACTTATTAAAATATACTTCAGCCGCAGCTTCGACTCCCCATGCAGTACCACCATAGGGAATTTGATTGAAGTACATTTCAAGAATTTGTTCTTTGGTATACATCCTTTCTGCCCAAAATGCGAGGATAACCTCTTTTACTTTACGTGATAAAAGTTGTTCCGGAGTTAACATTGATGATTTTATAAGCTGCTGAGTGATTGTTGATCCTCCCTGCGTGATACTGTTTTTTTCAGTATTTTCTTTAAAAGCTCTGATTATCGAGGTTATATCAAAGCCAGGATGTTTGTAAAAATTTTTATCCTCAATTGCGAGTGTTGCTTCTTGTAGATGTTCGGGGATAGAAGAAAGAGGCACAAGTGTTCTATTTTGAGACGCATAAATTTCATAAAGAAGAACATCATTGCGATCATAAATTTTAGTTGTCTGTGGAATTTGTCGTGTTGTTAATTCTTGTGGATGTGGTAACCCCTGGAGAAAAACGACTGAGATGACTGGAAGGAAAAGAAAGAGAAAAGAGAAAACAGCACCAATGAGAAAATATCTTAATTTTAAGAAGAAAGGGAGAGGAAAGATAACAATAGGTTTTTTTCTTTTGACAGTTTTTGTTTTTTTTCTTTTGAATAAGGCTACTTTAGGAAGAGAAAACGAAATGGTTGGAAATGAAGGTTTTTTAAGTTTTTTAAAAAAGAGAGAAGTGCT
This sequence comes from Patescibacteria group bacterium, assembly GCA_030917445.1. GTDB lineage: Bacteria > Patescibacteriota > Microgenomatia > Levybacterales > UBA12049 > JAUPUR01. Next base: position 8,003 of record JAUPUR010000021.1, read on the forward strand.
TTTGACAGTTTTTTGTGGAAGAGAAATAAGAAGTGATACTGCCAATTTAATGAGAGAAAAGAGTGATTTAAAAATTGTTTGGACAAAATCACCTATAGCAATAAGAAAGAGGATAAGGTGGGCAATAATGTATAAGAGTATTTTCATCATAATATAGGTACGACAAAGTACAAGAATAGATAGGGATTTCTGGCCAGATTATACTAAAGGAGCACTCTCTTGAAAAGGAGGAAAATAAAAACTTAGGAAAAGATCGTCTTAAAGTTGTGAGGCCTCTAGTTCGAGTTCTGCTGCATCTGTTGCAGGATCTGTTAATTCAATGCCTTGTGCTTCTCGTTCTTCATCAGAAGAAGGAGTGGGTGTTGGGGTTTCCATAACGGTCATTGTTGGTGTTGGAGCTGATTGTTCTACAGTGTCAGTTGTGTTTTGAGATTGAGGATTCATCATGAGAAAGAATGCGAGAACAGCAAGTACAACGACCAAAACAATAATTCCTGCGATGAGAAACATTGATTTCTTATTCGCTTCTTGATTTGGTGGTGGAGCTACAGGTGTTGGAGTAGTTTCAATAGGTGGAGGAGCAGTTGGTGGAGGCGTGGCTGGTTGAGGTTGTGCTTGCACTGGAGGAGTTACTGGAGATGGTTGAGAAGGTGTTTGTTGAATTGGTTGTGTTGTTTGATCTTCCATAATTATAGTTTAGCAGATTCTGATGAGACAGGTGAGGTCTCACCTTTAAGTGTTGCAAGTGTTCGTGCAGCAGATATGACTTTTTCCCGAGCTGCTTTTACTTTCTCGTGTAATGAGCGCAAATCACTCATAAGTGTTTGAATCATTTCTCGTGCTTGTGTCCCAACTGTTGTTTCATCAGCCACTATTACAGTGTAATCTTTTGCAGCCTGTGAGGCGACTGCTTCTTCTGCTTCGTCAATTGCATCTCTTGCCATTTCAACTGCTTCTTCAACTGCTGACGTGTCTTTTCCAAGTTTTTTTTCAGCCGCAGCTTTTGTAGCCACACGCTCAGTAAGCGATGAGAGGCGATTGAGAACATTAGTCATTTGTGTAGTGTGGCGAGTGTTTATACTTGTAAATTTTGTATCCAGTCTTTCAAGGGTAACTTGCTTTTTTGTATCTTTTATCTTGAGGAGTTGTTCTTTGAGTTGTGGATTTCTTTTTTCTGTAGGTGAGAGGAGGGGTCTGGTCGTTGGATTGACAGCTCTTTGTCTTGGAGTTGTTGCACTATCTGTTCCAGATTGTGCGAGAGCAGCTGGAGTAATGATACATGAAATAACAAAAAGTGAGAGCAGGAGTTTTTTCATTGTCTTCATATACTACGAAAGTGAAAAAAAGTTGTCAAGTTTAGGGGGTTGGTGTGGGAGTGGGTTGGGGACAGGTGACACAATATTTATTATTAAGCGCATCAGTGACAACAATTTCCATTCTTTCTTCAACATTTTCAATTTGTCCTGGCTTCGCAAGGTCATTTGTGGTCTTATCAATAAATACTTTGGTTCGTCCCTCTGTTGATTTTTTAGGTTCTTGTCCTCTCACAAAAAGTTCCTGGCGAGTCGAGCAACCTTCAACTCCTTCAACAGGAAGAAAGCCAGTGTTGCTACAAATTGTACGACTGACGACATCTACTGGTCTTTTGGGTATGGGGACAGTTTGTCCTTGAATGACATATGACATAAGATCATTCCAAATTGGCGCTGCACCTGTAACTCCTGAGACTAGTCCACTCATCGGACTGTTATCACTATTTCCCACCCACACCGCTACAAGATAATCTTGAGAATACCCAATAGTCCAGTTGTCACGAAGATCATTTGTAGTACCTGTTTTGACAGATAGTGGGTTATTCCCAATTCGTAGTTCTGAGTTTGTACCAAAAGCTTGTGACCGTGCATTATTATCGGAGAGTATATCTGAAATGATATATGCTACACCTGCAGGAAGAACTTTTTTACCAAAGATTGGACTCTGAGGTGGCGTATAGTCTTCAAGAATTTTTCCTGCTTTATCTTTTACTTCAAGAATAGGATGGAGATCGATTCTATATCCACCGTTTGCAAATACTCCAAATGCTGTTGCCATGTCTGTCATGTAAACTTCACCTCCGCCAAGAGTAAGCGAAAGGCCATAGCGGTCAATGTCATTAAAGGTAGTAATTCCCATTGCTGATGCAGTTGCAATCATTGCTTCGAGAGTATTCATTTTGAGCATTTGTACAGCGGGGATATTAAGAGAGTTTGCAAGCGACTCTCTCATAAGAACTGGTCCTCTAAATTTACCATCATAATTTCGTGGACAGTAAGGAGGTTGACCGGGTGTATTAAAGCAGACTTGTTTATCTATAAAAAGAGTTGAAGCTGGAAATCCTTTAACAAGACCTGTCGCATAGTTAATTGGTTTGATTGATGAGCCTGGTTGTCTTTTTGAGATAGTAATATTGACGTTTCCGTCAATACTCTCATCAAAGTAATCTTTACTTCCAACCATCGCCAAAATTTCTCCTGTTCCTGGTTTGGTAATCAGTGCAGCCCCATTACTCACTTTAAGTCGTGCAATCTCGTCAATTTCTGCTGCAACACTTGCTTGAGCTGTTTCTTGGAGTGAAAGATCGAGGCTTGTTTTAACTCGGAGACCACCTTGTTCAACAGCTTGAATACCATATTTTTCTACCAAAATCTCTTTGACATAGAGGACAAAATGAGGCGCAAGGATTGGAGTTGTTGTTTTTCTATAAGCAATTTTTTCTTTTTCTGCTTCTTCACGTTGTTTTTTTGTAATATAACCTTCGCTTTCCATAGCTTTTAAAATTTCTCTCTGGCGTGCTCGTGCTAGTTCTGGACGAGAACCAAAGGGAGAATAGGTTGTAGGAGATTCGGGTAGACCTGCCAGTAGTGCGCTTTCGGCAAGTGTTAAATCCTTTGCTTTTTTACCAAAGTATGTCTGTGCCGCAGCTTCAACTCCATATGCTGTACCTCCATAAGGGACTTGATTGAGATACATTTCTAGAATTTTATCTTTTGAGTAAATGATTTCAGTAGCAAATGAAAGAAGTACTTCTCTTACTTTTCTTTGAATAGTTCTATCCGGAGTAAGTAGGCTTGTCTTGACAAGTTGTTGAGTAAGCGTTGAGCCTCCTTGAAGCTGTTTTTTGAAAAGGGTTGCATATGCTGCTCTTATGACACCTCTTAGATCAATAGCTCCATGTTTGTAAAAATCTTTATCTTCAATAGCAATTGTTGCGTGCCTAATATCATCTGGAATATCTTTGAGAGGGATAAAGGTTTGATTTTTTTCAGAATAAATTGTGTAAAGTAGTTTGTCATTTCGATCATAAATTTTTGTAGATTGTGGAAGGGTATTACTTGAGAGTTTGGTGGGAGACGGAAGGTCTTTGAGAATAAGGAGATAGAAAACGGCAATGAGTATAAGAAAGGGAAGAATAAAAAGGAGAAAGAGCCATCGCTTTTTCTTAGGAAGAACTTTTTTAATATGAATAAGTTTTTTGGCCATGTGTCTATAATATCATTTTGTCCTAAGCGCTGACAAAATAGAGTAAAATTCACGTATAATAATGGTATGGAAATAGGAACACTCATCCTTCAGTTTCTCTCGACATTTTTTTCTGCATTTGAATTAAGTCAGTATGGATTGACTGTTCTCGATTTAGTTATTGTTGCAGTCATTCTTTTTTATTGTTATGAAGGCTATTCATTAGGTTTTCATCTTGCAAGCATTGATCTTTTAAGCTTTATTACTTCTTTTCTTTTAGCACTTCTTTTTTATGAGCCGGTAGGAAAAATTCTTTCATCTCTTTTCTCAACCCCACAAGGACTATCTCATGCTTTAAGTTTTTTTATGGTTGCACTTCTTGCTGAGATCATTTTATCACTGACACTTAAGAAAGTTGTACGTGCATTTTCCTCCCGAGGAGAACCGAATGGAATACGAAGGGTTTATCATAAAATTTATCATCCTTTAGGAATTTTTCCTGGACTTATTTCAGCTTTTCTTCTTCTTTCCTTTATTTTTACTCTACTTTTAACACTTCCAGCATCTCCATTTCTTAAAAATCAGGTTATCGAGTCTCGATTTGGTAATACCTTTGTTGCTCACATTTCAACTTTTGAACAACAGGTTGATGCAGTTTTTGGTGATGCAGTGAGTGAATCACTTAATTTTCTTACGGTAAAGCCAGCAAGTGATGAGAGTGTCGCGCTTAGATTTACCGTTGAGAGTCCAACAATTGATGAAAAGTCAGAAGAACAGATGTTGATTCTTGTTAATAAAGAGCGTCAAAAAGAAGGACTTTCTCCTCTTGTCATGGATGAAAAACTGCGCCTCCTGTCACGGGATTATTCTGAAGACATGCTCAAGAGAGGGTATTTTGCCCATAACAATCCTGAGGGTCAGACTCCATTTGATCGAATGGATCAGTATGAAATTATCTATACCAACGCAGGTGAGAATTTAGCACTTGCTCCAAGTGTTGACCTTGCACACAAAGGTTTGATGAATAGTCCAGGACATAGGGCAAACATTCTTTCACCTCTATACAGAAAAGTAGGAATAGGTGTTATGGATGGGGGAATATACGGAAAGATGTTCAGCCAGGAATTTACTAACTAGAATAACTACTAGAGTACAAAGAGTACCAGTCCTCCAAGTATCGTCAAGATGATTCCTCCCACAAGTGTAATTGTTTGAAGTGCACTACCAGGAGCTTCCATAGTTGGAGTAGGTGTGTATGTCACGCCTGGGATAGGTGTGTTGGTTGCTGTAGGTGTATTTGTTGCAACAGCGGGTGTCGTTGGAGTTGGTGTATTTGTTGACGTTGGTGGTTTTGTCGGTGTCGCAGTTGCAGCAGGTGTCGTTGGAGTTGGTGTATTCGTTGTTGCTGGAACTGTTGGAGTTGGACTAGGTGTTCCAGTTGGGGTAGGTGTATTGGTTGGAGTTGGACTAGGTGTTCCAGTTGGAGTAGGTGTATTGGTTGGTGTTGGAGTGAGCGCACATGTTGCTGTTGCACTGTCACTTGCTCCTGTACCACAACCGTTTACTGGAGTGACTGAACATGTATATGCTTTATTGAATTCTGCTGTAAATGTAACTGATGTTGTTGGTGCAGTAATTTCTCCTTCGGCAATGACGTTATCTGTTGCATCATCAGTAATACGATATCTGTATGAGGTCGCATTTTCTGAGACATCCCATTCACAAGTTGCTAGGTCAGCTTGGCAGGCAGGGGGAGTTGTCCCTCCAATTGTTGAGTCAACAAAGAGCACATTGCCTTGAATCTCTGTTGTCGCTCCCATTTCATCATTGACTGTATTGTCAAAATGCCAGAGATGAAGAGTATTTTCGTCAATTCCATATGGTTGTGTTGGAGGAGTGAAGGTATCTGAATACAGTGTCGTATTTGATAGTTTGACCTCATCTATCTGTCCATTTCTGTAATCTTGGACTGGTTGTCCACCTGTTTCTTTATACCCGCCGATATAGAAAGGCCCAGAATAGCAGAAAGGAGAGTCGAGTTGTAATCTATTGATTTGGGTTCCATTTACGTAGAGTGCAGCACTGCCAGTAGCATCAACAGTCAACGCGATATGTGACCATGTCCCATTTTGAATTTTATATGAGTTATTTGCAATTGATTGGACCGTTGGCTGTCCAAAGTTTGCTGTTATTGTGTAGTCAGTATTCTCTACGCGAGTAGCGTAAATATCGAGAATTGCGTCACAAGTACTTCCAGAATTTTCGGTATTATAATCAGTGCTGAAAAAGACAGAACGAACCATATTCTCACCTTCAAAGTTTGGATTATACCATCCTTCAAGTGTGAAAGGTCCTTTAAGCTCTGTTGTATTACTTGCCACAACTGTTGCGTCAACACCTTCAAGGCTAATCGCTTTACCGAAAGTATTTTGTGTTTGACCAGGCTCATCAGCTCTTTGTCTGATATCTTGCTGCTGACCTGTGAGATAGACAGTAATCCCAATGCCAAAGGCAATGAGGAGTGCAATGATAATTCCAATAATAAGTTTTTTATTCATATTTAATTTCTTTCACAGGTCGGACAGATAATTCTCACGTTTGTCACTGGTTCTGGAACAGGGCACGCTAATGTCGGTGTTGGTGTCAGAGTCGGTGTGACAGTTGGAGTTGGTGTGTTTGTTGGTGTCGGTGTGACAGTCGGTGTTGCTGTTGGACTTGGTGTTCCTGTCGGTGTCATTGTCGGCGTTGGTGTCATCGTTGGTGTTCGAGTTGGAGTTGGTGTATTTGTTGGCGTTGGTGTTGGTATAACAGGTTTGCATGGTGTGATTCTGTGAAGATATCCATCAATATATTTTTTCTGACCTGAATAAAATCTATCAGGAGGAGAGAAAGAAGGATAGATACTTCCTTCAAATACATCCGTTTGCCATGCACACGGTGGTACATCAACTTCAAAATAGAAAGTTTGACCAGCGGGGAGTGATGCGGTTACTCCACTATAAATCGTTTGCGTCCAGATCCAGACAAACTCGTCGATACATACTGAAGGAAGACAGGAGGGATATGGAACAGGATAATCATAATATGCTTGATAAGAAGCCATACCAACAGTTCTTGTTGTACTTCCAGTGTTGACAATCTTTCCATAGGTTTTAGAACCAACAGGTTTGTCCATGACACAGCCGTCAAGGCCAGATACAAGCTTTGCATTTTGATAACAGTAGGCATCTTCAAAGCCAGATGGTTTTGAAGAGAAGGTTTTTCCTACCTTATATGTAGGAGTGTCTGTCACTGTGTAACTAACTGTGAGTTGATTATTTGCGTAATTACCCTCAGTTACGAATTTATTGTAATTGATAAATGCACGGGCAGTATAAGTTCCAGGAGTTGAATATCTCCATGATTTTCCATTTGGAAATCTATTTTCAGTGGTTGAACCGTAGATAGAACTATATTGACCTGAGGAACCATTTCCAAATTCACCATTTTTCATTGTAATGTATGTTCCAGTTAAAGAGTTGAAGTCAGGAGTACTTGAACGACTACCATAGATAACAGTGTACGTTGAACCGTCTTGTGATACGGATCCTGCACCATTATTTTTAAGCGTTATGCGTACATATATATCTTCGTTGACAAAGAATTTTGTTTTGACATTTCCACCTGCATCGGTTAATTGAAGAGAGGTTACAACGAGATCAGTTTCACCAGCTGCTTGTTGTCTAATATCTTGTTGCTGTTGTGAAAGGAAAACAATGACAGGAACACTTAACCCAAGCAGGATAATAATGAGAAGCGAGAAAAGTCTTTTTTTATTACTGAGCAGTGTATTCACGATCAAAGCGCTCTTTCTAGTGAAAGAGTTATCTTTATCATATGGGTATCATTTCTTTTCGTCAATGGGAGAGGCATTGGAACTTTGACTTGATCTCTGTATACTAAAGGTATGATACGAGTTGCTATTAATGGATATGGTCGAATCGGGAGAATTGCTCATCGAGTGATTGAACAAAAGCATAGTTCTGAGATAGATGTTGTTGGAATCAATGCAGGTTCATCAACAGACCTTACTGGCTGGATGTACTTACTTAAATTTGATAGTGTTTATGGTATTTTCCCCAAGGAAGTATCTGTTGAGGAGAAACATGAAGATGATACAGATGATCTTATTGGATATCTTTGTGTAGAAGGGAAAAGAATTCCTGTTTTTTCTCAAAAAGATCCAGCTCTTCTTCCATGGAGTAGGTTAGAGGTTGATGTCGTCATTGAATCGACTGGTCATTTTACCAAAAAGGAAGATCTTGAAAAACACATTTCAGCTGGAGCAAAAAATGTAGTGTTGTCAGCTCCAACAAAAGGAGATGGTGTCGAAACATTCGTCTTGTCTGTCAATGAAGAAAGCTATAAAGGTGAGAACATTGTGAGTAACGCCTCTTGTACTACCAATTGCATTGCGCCAGTTGCAAAAATTATGAGTGATGCATTTGGAATTGAGAAAGCGATGATGACAACCATTCATGGGTACACATCTGATCAACGGCTTCATGATGGTGGACATAAAGATTATAGACGAGCTCGTGCTGCAGGACTTAATATAGTTCCAACTTCAACAGGGGCAACTGAGGCAGCAGCTAAAACCGTTCCTGCACTTTCTGGTAAATTTAAGGGACTTGCGATCAGGGTGCCTGTTCCGGTTGGTTCTCTCGCTGACTTTACTTTTGTGTTATCTCGGCCAGTAACTATTGATGAAGTCAAGAATGTTTTATCAAAAGCTGCACAGGAGGATAGATATAAAGGAATACTTGAGGTAAGCACTGACCCATTGGTTTCAAGTGATATTATTGGCAATCCCCATTCATCTATCGTTGATTTAACACTCACTGATGTCGTTGGTGGAAATATGGTAAAGGTAATTGCTTGGTATGATAACGAATATGGATATGCAAATAGACTTGTTGAAGAAGTTTTGATGGTTGCAACATAGTCTCTTCGATCTGTAAAATAATCCTCCTATGGAAAGTACACCAATTGAAAAAGAAATATCTGATCAAATGACTCGTGGAGTTCTCCTCGTTGTTACAGGTCCAAGTGGATCGGGGAAGGATACACTCATTACATTATTGAAAAAGAAATATCCTCAGATTGAGTGGATTGTGTCGACGACAAGCAGAAAAATGAGAGACGGTGAAGAGCAAGGTAAGCCATATCATTTCAAAACTCGAGAAGAATTTGAAGAGCTTATTGCTGAGGGAGAATTTTTTGAGTGGGTAGAGTTTCGAGGAGAGTTATACGGCACACAGAAAAAGACTTTAATGGATGCTCTTGCATCAGGGAAAGATGTAGTGTGGAAGATCGAGATGAAGGGTGTCAAGAATATCAAGCAAAAGATAAAAAATATGGTATCAAGAAGTGCGTTTGTTTATTTGATTGGTGACTCACTTGAGGTAATGAAGAAGAGAGTTCATAAAGCTGAAGGAGAAGAGGGTGCAAAGGTGCGCTGGAATGAGTCCCTCGTCATTTGGGAGATGAAGCAGTATGAAGATTGTGATTATTTGCTTGTAAATAGTGATGAAAGCCTGGATCAATCAGTTGAAAAATTGAGTAATATTCTTCATGCAAAGCGGTATGAAATTATCAGAGAGTCTTAGTTGCAATTGAGCGTAGTATCGAGTATTATTGCAAAGATGAGAATGATCCTCATGCTACTACTTGTAGTATTTTTTATGTCTACCTCTCTATCGCATGCGCAAGAGGAGGGATCTCTCTCCGCCACTCTTACTCCAACTCCTCAAAAAACAGTTGATTATACTCTTCCATATCCAGGTCTTTTACCTGACAATCCCTTATATTTTGTCAAGATGATTCGGGATAGAGTGGTTTTGATGCTTATTTCGGATACGGTGAAAAGATCGAAATTCAATCTTCTTCAAGCTGATAAAAGACTTCAAGCTGGACTGTACCTCTATAAAGAGGATGAGCAAAAAATTGAGACAGTTATAACGACTATCTCCAAAGGACAAAATTATTTCTTTGATGCACTCGCAGAGGCTACGCGAGCGAAAAAAGAAGGATATGACACTGACATACTTTTTGTTGATTTGACTAAGTCTTCTCTCAAACACGAAGAACTTCTTATTCAATTTGAATCTTCGGTCTCAAAAGATCAAAAGAGCTCTGTAAAGGCATTGCTTGTACGCTTGAGAGACCTGCAAAAAAAGATTGAGCAAGCTCAGTAAAATCCCATTTTTTTCCTTTATTGAGTATCAATTTTATTCATCAAAAAAGTTTTGTAAGAATCTTTTTTGGGTTATGGCTAAAATGAAAATTGATACGTTATGATACATTGACAGGGGGACAGGTAGAGTCTTATCATTTTCGAGGACACTATATCTGGTTAAGTAAAAAACTTAACGAGACGATGACCACCTATGCATTGTCCTTATTGCGGAAGCAAAGAATCAGAGGTTGTCGAGACGCGGGACAGTGAAGACTTAGATACGATCAGACGACGACGTTCATGTTTGAGCTGCCAAAAGCGCTTCACAACATACGAACGAGTTGAAACAGCAAATATTGTTGTTATTAAAAAGGATGGAAGGCGGGAACCATTCAGTCGAGACAAGTTAAAACTAGGACTTTTGAAAGCTTGTGAGAAAACAACAGTACCTGTTCCAGAGATCGAAAAAATGGCTATTCAGATTCTGCAGGAATTAAGAGCAGAGGAGAGAGTAGAGGTTCCAAGCGAGCGAATTGGACAGCTTGTAGCAGAACATTTGAAGAAGGTTGATAAAATCGCATACATTCGATTTGCGAGTGTATTTAGACGATTTGTTGATATCGAAGATTTTGAAAGAGAAGTCCAAAAATTATTAAAATAATATGGCAACACAACTCGAAGGCATAAGAAGAAAAGTATTTTTAGATCGCTATTCATTGAAAGATGCAAAAGGTGATCCAATTGAGCAGACTCCTGAGGAGATGTGGGCTCGTGTAGCGAAAGGTATTGCTGGAGTTGAGAAAACAGCTGCAGACAAGAAAAAATGGGAGAAAAAATTCTATGATGTCATGGATGACTTCAAATTCCTTCCTGGTGGTCGTATTCTTGCAGGAGCAGGAACGGGGTATGATGTAACATACTTTAACTGTTTTGTTATCCCAAATCCTCCAGACAGTCGCGGTGGTATTATGCAAAACCTCACTGACATGATAGAGATCATGGCTCATGGTGGCGGAGTCGGACTTAATTTATCAGGTCTTCGTCCTCGAGGAGCGCGCGTAAAGAAAGTGAATGGTTTTTCTTCAGGTCCAATTAATTGGGCAGAACTTTACTCTTTGGCTACTAAAGACATCGTTCAACAAGGAGGCTCACGTCGAGGAGCGCTTATGTTGATGCTTCATGATTGGCATCCAGATATTGAGGAATTTATTACTGTCAAACAAGACCTCACAAAAATTAATGGAGCGAATTTATCAGTCTGTGTTTCAGATGATTTTATGGAAGCTGTAAAGAAAGATGCGGATTGGGACCTTGTTTATGCAGATCTTGATGATCCTAAGTATGATTCCAAATGGAACGGAGATATTCAGGAGTGGAGAAGTATTGGTGGAAAAGTAAAGGTTTATAAGACAGTAAAAGCTTCGTATATGTGGAATCTTATTTGTGAGGCAGCATGGGGATCAGCCGAGCCAGGACTTCACTTCTTAGATCGTTCAAATAAGAGATCTAATACATGGTATTTCGAAAAACTCATTGCGACCAATCCTTGTGGAGAACAACCACTTGGAGCATGGGCTGTTTGCAACCTTGGTGCTATGAATCTCTCAGC
>JAUPUR010000002.1 GCA_030917445.1 Patescibacteria group bacterium
GAGTGGAGAAGTATTGGTGGAAAAGTAAAGGTTTATAAAACAGTCAAAGCCTCATATATGTGGAATCTTATTTGCGAAGCAGCATGGGGATCAGCCGAGCCAGGACTCCACTTCTTAGATCGTTCAAATAAAAGATCTAATACATGGTATTTCGAAAAACTCATTGCAACCAATCCTTGTGGAGAACAACCACTTGGAGCATGGGCTGTTTGCAACCTTGGTGCTATGAATCTCTCAGCATATGTCAAAGAAGAAGAATTTGATTATGACACTTTTGGACAAGATGTTCAGGTTGCAATGCGCTTTCTCGATAACGTTATTGATGACACTTATTATTTCTATGAGAAAAATGAAAAAGTTGCGAAAGAAATTAGGAGAACAGGTCTTGGAATCTTAGGCCTTGCTGATGCACTTATCAAAATGAAACTTCGATATGGAGCTGAGGAATCTCTTCCAACAATTAGAAAAATCTTTGCAACCTTGAGAGATAATGCTTATATTGCATCTAGTAATATTGCCAAAGAAAAAGGAGTATTCCCTAAATTTAATAAAGAAAAATATCTTCAGGGATGGCATATCAAAAATCTTCCACAAGAAATTCAAGATCTCATTGCAGAGCAAGGAATTCGAAATGCTGTTCTCTTGACGATTGCTCCAACAGGAACAACAAGTCTTATTTCAGGAGTTTCAAGTGGAGTAGAGCCTGTTTATGAGTTTGAATTTATTAGACGTGATCGATTAGGAGAACACAAAATGTATCACCCACTTTATGATGAGTGGAGACTGACACACCCTGAAGAAGATAAGCCTCATTACTTTGCTTCAGCAAATGACTTAACACCTGAGGATCATGTCAAGGTACAGGCAATTGCGCAGGAGTACATTGATTCATCAATTTCAAAAACAGTTAATGCTCCAAATGCACATACGGTTGAGGATGTGAAGAGTTTGTATATGATGGCATATGATCAAGGTCTTAAGGGTGTGACATACATGAGAGATGGATCACGACAAGGGGTTCTCTCACGAATTGAAGAGCCTAAAAAAGAGGTAAAAGAGGACAAGCCACTTATTCCAGTGACTCCTCGCGTTCCACGTCCAATGGTTCTTCACGGAACAACATATAAAGCTGAGAGTCCTATTGGTAAGATGTATGTCACCATCAATCAGGATGACAAAGGCGAACCATTTGAAGTCTTTCTTAATAATGGAAAGAGTGGATCAGATGTTATGGCGATGGCCGATGCGCTGGGTCGCATGATCTCATTTGTTCTTCGTATTCATAGTCCCGTTCCACAACGCGAGAGAATGAGAGAGATCGTTTCTGAGTTGTCAGGTATTGGAGGAGCACGAAGTGTGGGATTTGGTGAGAATAGGGTAAGATCACTTCCTGATGCTGTTGCAAAAGTATTAGCAAAACATTCAAACTTTAGAGTCAATGGAAAAGTAGAAGATCGTCCAGTTGAGCCCATTCTGGCTGATGCTGAGCCTGCTCAATTGACCAATGGCAACGGGCATGCTGTCAACGGCCAAGTAACTTTTCTTCAAAAAGTTGATCAACCAGAAATATCAGGCGAGCAACTAGGTTTTGCAGCTGCAACTGTTCCTGTTGAGACTCTTTCCATGGCATCACCATCAACGAACACTCATGACATATGTCCTGCGTGTGGCACTGCATCCCTCGTCCATGAAGAGGGTTGTGCAAAATGCTACAGTTGTGGGCATTCAGAGTGCTAAGAGCTCATTTTGGAAATCACGGTGAAATTCCGTGGCTATGCCGTAACTGTAAAGCCAGAAAACAAGAGCATTTTTATCCCGAGCAGGAAATGATTTATTATCCTTCTCGTAGAGAAGGATTTTTTGTATGAAAAAAGAAAACGATGGAATCATCATTCCTAAAATGACAGCAAATCGTCGCTTGAAGCTCTCTTTTGTTTCAGGAGTACTTTTTGCAATCATCATTGGTGCAATGCTCTTTTATGCTTCTCCACAGGCACCAGAAGTGAGTACATCCATTCAAAAAGAAAGCAGAGTAGAAGAGCCAAGAGAGACATTTTCTTATAAAGGACGAGAGGGTGTTGATGCACTGACACTTCTTGTTGAGCAGACAAATATTGAACAAGACACTGCGGGTTTGGTTGTAAAAATTGGTGATAAAAAAACAGATACGAGTAAAAGGGAGTTTTGGTCATTTTATGTCAATGGAGTGATGGCACAGATGGGACCAAAGGATTATGTCACAACTGACACTGACCTTATTGAGTGGAGGATTGAGACATATTAATATGAAAGAAAAATTACTAACGATTGATAGAAAGACAATTCTTTTTCCTGTGGCACTTATCGTGCTTGCAGTTATTATGCGTCTTCTTCCTCATCTTCCCAATGTGACGCCACTTGCTGCAATGGCTTTGACAGGAAGTCTTTATATGGAGAGAAAATATGCTTTTATTCTTCCATTATCTGCACTATTTCTTTCAGATCTTCTTCTCGGTTTTCACGATACGATGGTGTTTGTCTATGCTGGATTTCTCATAACAGGGGTTATTGGGTTATGGATAAAGAAAAAATATAGTCTTAAAAGAGTGGTATCCGGAACACTCCTTTCTTCATTCATATTCTTTTTACTCACGAATGCTGGAGTATGGTTAGTATCGTCCATGTATGAAAAGACATTTTTGGGATTGATGCAATCTTATACAATGGCGCTTCCATTTTTGCGAAATTCAGTGCTCGGAGACCTGGGCTATACGCTCGCCTTTGTCTTTATTTACAATGGAGCACTTTTTCTTGCACACAAAAAAGCATTTCTTTTAAGGAATACTGTGTAATTTATGGCAATTTATACACGAACAGGGGATGCAGGAAAGACCTCACTTTTTGGAGGGAAAAGAGTTCTCAAATCAGAAACGAGAGTTGAAGCTTATGGAACTCTTGATGAGCTTAATAGCATTTTAGGAGTTGCCAACGCTGTATTGAAAGACTTCAAGGAAGTTTCAAGGGAAATTGAGAAAATTCAACATGATCTTTTTTCCATTGGATCATACCTTGCGACGCCTCACGCAGATGCTCTCCCTTCACTTGAGAAAAGAGTAAAAGAGTTTGAAAAGATAATTGATAAACACGATACTATTTTGTCTCCGCTCACTTTCTTTATCCTACCAAGCGGCTCAGTTGCAGGAGCTCACATGCATTATGCGCGAACAGTAGCAAGAAGGGCAGAAAGAAAAATCGTAAAGCTTTTACAGGAAGAGGAGATAGATATGAGTGTCCTTCGTTATATCAATAGGTTGTCCGATTTGTTATTTAGCACTGCTCGATATATAAATTTTATAGAAAAAAAAGAAGAGATTCGTTGGAAAAAATAAATGGGTGAATGAGGTGACCTGCGATAGGAGGAATTCCTCAACTGTGCCGCAACTGTAAAGTCAGATCCCCCAATCCGCTTATTGCGGACTTCCGAGCAGAAGTGTGCGTCGTTGTATGCTCCTCTCGGAATGAGGAGTTTTTTTATGGAAAGAAGATATTACGGTGAACAATATCAGATGAAGAATGAGAAAGGTGGTTTTTTTACGGAAACTGCATCTACTCGAAAAGTCGTACAGTATGAACTTGATTTTGATAGACAGAAAGCACGTGAGTTAAGGGAGCGTATATATGAAGCTCCTGATGTCTATCAAAGCGAAAGAGCGCAGTTTGAAGGCTATATGAAAATGCAGCTTTTGACAGCGCTTGGTGAGAGATTTAATAGAGGAATTAGTGAATATTCCTATATCCTCAAAGATGGAAAGTTGAGAGGAGAGCATAGCGAGGAGCCTTTTGAGGATATTCTTATAAGAGGAAGAGATTATAGGAAAGAAAACGGAAATGCTCTAGATCATCCTCGAGAAGCAGCTGAGGTCGAAGGGTTTCAGCGAATGCAAGAGATTATGGCTGATGATACAACCCCTGTCGGTGAAGTTGTGATTTCTATTTCTCCTCCAGGGGGAGAAGGGTCAATTTATAAGCATAATTTTTATGATATGTTTCAGAAAACCGATGATGGATCTGTAAAGGCAGTAAGATTTAGTTCGGCACTGACATCAGTTGAGGCAATAGAAAGGCTTTTTGAGATTGCTCCATATACCTCATACCCAGATACCATAACGGAAACAGCACTTCTTGCTCATCCAATAAGGCTCGGCAAGGATCTTCCAATGGAAAAAGTTCATAAACTTCTTCATCGATATCATGAGGTCTTATCGGAGGATGATTTTGCAGAGATAAAAAGAGTCTGTGATGTTCTGATGACTTCATTTATAGCGTCACTTATCGATAATCCTGAAGACACACATTCTCATGCATTACGATTTAATGCAGTTCTCAATGGGGCCGATGAAGTTGCAGATCTCTTGAAGTTAAAAAAAGAAGGAGTTATTTTCGAAGATAAAAAAGCATATGATAATGAGGATATTTATAGTCTAGGTATGCGCGCAGTGAGAAGTGTTGATACCGGATGTGGTCTCTCAGGTGGAGTAGGCCTTTCAGGAGGATTTTCACTTGGATTTGGTTATTTTGGAATTGAACAATTCTCTATGAGGCCAGAGAATGATCCAAATCTGTGTCGATGTGGAGGGTCTGCTCCTCATTTTCATTGTCCCGGTACAAAAGTTGTTAAGGAAAAAGATAAAAGTGGGAACGAGGTAAAAAAAAGAAAAGAGTGTAGCTATAAAATTATTGTTGGTCAAGGCATTACAGTTTGTCCTGACTGTGGAGAGGCAAAAAAGTGTTAACTCTTTTTGTTATTGCGAATTCTTAGTGTTAAGATAGATATATGGACACGACTGCCCAGAATCCAGCTATTGTCAAGAAAAGCTCTCCTAAAATGGTTAAGCAGAAGTTTGTTGGTGGGGGACACAAAGAACATGCACCAATTGCATCTCAGAGAGTTGAGGCACCTGTAGCAGAGTATATTGATAGACATGGTTCTGAGAAGACACCAGATGTCACACAAGAGCTCAAGGAAGCGGGAGTAGAGGTTGTTGAAAGAGAACGACCACAGCTGGATCAAAGTCATCAGCAAGTAGGTGTAACGCATGCAAAAGAGTCGACGCCTGTTATTCTTCAAACTCAGTCTGTACAACTTCCCTACACACCGGTTCAGATACAGACAATGAAAAAAGAGTCGGTCAACGAGGGAAAGCATTGGCTTGCAGTTTTTGTTGAGTATTTAGGTAAGAAATTACAGGAACCAAAATAATATGGAACCATCATCACTTATATCATTGTTTTTTGGCATCGTAATCGGACTTATTCTCTTTGCTGGTTTTGCAATTGGAGGTGGGTATGCACTTATTTTATGGAATAGAAATAAGGATCGGGAAAGTGAGTCATTACGCTCTGTACTCCTTCAGGTCTCACTACCTCGCGAAAATGAGATAAAAATTGATGCAGCTGAGCAACTTTTTGCAAGTCTTGCTTCACTTCGAAAATCAGGAAAACTTCAGTATTTCCGCCACCAGCCTCATATTTCTTTTGAGATTGTTGGACTTCCGGGAGATATTAGATTTTATGTAAATGTTCCACATAATTTACAAGACTTTGTTGAAAAGCAGATAAATGGAGCATATCCTGAGGCTGAGATTCTGCAGGTGACAGATCAGGCTGCCAAACAAAAAGATGGGGCAATTTTGGCTGGAGAATACAATATTTTTTCCGAGAATGGAAAAGTTGCTTTTAAGTCTCTTTCACTCAAAGGTTCTCACTACAAACCTTTGAAAGTTTATAAAGATTTGGCAGTTGATCCACTTGCATCGATTACTTCAATTTTAGCCAAAATGGGTGAAGGAGAGGGTGCAGCAATTCAAATTTTGATTAGTCCTGCAGATAATGATTGGAAAAAACATGGTAAAGAGTATCTGGCAAAGACAAAAAAGAATGAATCAAATCCTGAAACGGCAAAGTACTCAACTGATGCAAAGGAGCTTGAGGCGATAGAGGGGAAAGTGGGAAAGCCCGGATTTGAGACAGTCGTGCGTATGGTTGTGTGCTCAAGTAGTCAAGAAGCAGCCGATGCACATCTCTCAAATATTGTTAATGCTTTTAGTCAGTATTCAGGAAGTAACTCTTTTCAAAAGAACAAACATTGGTTTAAGGGATTATTTGTCACTGATTTTATTTATAGATATATGCCAATGCGAGGGCAAACCTCTGTTCTTTCAAGTGAAGAGCTTGCAACAATTTTTCATTTTCCAAATAAAAGTGTAGTAACTCCTGGAATTCATTGGGTTAATTCTAAAAGAGCACCCGCACCTGCCAATATTCCCACAGAGGGACTTTATCTTGGAAAAAGCACTTTTAGAGGTTTGAGCAAGCCAGTCTTTATCGGAAAGTCAGATAGACAAAGACATATGTACATTATTGGAAAAACAGGTACAGGAAAATCCGAGTTTCTCAAACAAATGATTATGCAGGATATTAAAAATGGAGAAGGACTCGCTGTTATCGATCCTCATGGAGATTTGATCGAGGATATCCTTCAGATGATACCACCCGAGAGAGCGGAAGAAGTAATTCTTTTTGATCCATCAGATGTTGAACAGCCAATGGGTTTTAACATGCTTGAAGCAAATGGGGAGCAGCAGAGACATCTTGTTACCACATCGGTTATTGGATTGATGTATAAGCTTTTTGATCCAAATAAAACAGGTATTATTGGTCCTCGATTTGAGCATGCAGTAAGAAATGCGATGTTAACTGTCATGTATCAGCCAGGAGCGACTTTTATGGAAGTTGTACGTGCGCTGACAGATCAAAATTATGTTCAAGAACTTTTACCAAAAGTTGAAGATCCTGTTATTAGGCGTTACTGGACAGATCAGATTGCTCAGACAAGTGATTTTCATAAGTCAGAGGTCCTTGATTATATTGTTTCTAAGTTTGGACGTTTTATTACCAATAAAATGATCAGAAATATTATTGGGCAGTCTGAAAGTGCATTTAATTTCAGAGAGGCGATGGACAATCAGAAAATTCTATTGATCAATCTTTCTAAAGGAAAAATTGGTGAAGAGAACTCAAGTTTCTTGGGTCTTGTTCTTGTTCCTAAAATTCTTGTGGCTGCGATGAGTCGACAGGATATGCCAATGGATCAACGTAAAGATTTCTTCCTCTATGTTGACGAGTTCCAAAATTTTGCAACACCTGATTTCGCTCAAATATTATCAGAAGCTCGAAAATATAGACTCAATCTTATTGTTGCAAATCAGTTTGTAGGACAGATGGAAGAAGAAGTTAAGAATGCTATTTTTGGAAACGTTGGAACGATTGCATCATTTCGTGTTGGTGTTACCGATGCAAATTACCTTCAACATGAGTTCCAGCCAACATTTAGTGAGGCAGATCTCATCAATATTGATCGCTTCAATTGTTATATGAGAACACTTGTAAATGGGGAACCTGTTCCACCTTTTTCACTTGATACAACCAAAGACATTACTGCAGAGAAAGCTTTAATGGATCCACGAGTTGCTGAGCTTATCAAAGAGCTATCAAGACTCAAATATGGTCGAAATGTACAGGTGGTTGAGGCAGAAATTGTGCAAAGATCTCATATGTAGCTTCAATTGTCTCCTCAGATTTGTTACAATCGACAAATCTTTTAAATGTTCATTTTTAAGAAAGATACGGGTGTGTAGCTCAGGGGTAGAGCGCTACTCTTATAAAGTAGATGTCCTTGGTCCGAATCCAAGCACACCCACATGGATTTCAAGTACATTGAATAATACGAAGTTATGAGAATAAATTTTGAACTTGATGAAGATATTCAATTAAAACAGCTTCAGTCTTCCGATGCATCTCCATTATATTCTCTGATTAACTCCAATAGGGAACATTTAAATGAATGGTTTGTTTGGGTAAATAAAACACAATCTCCACAAGATGGAAATACATTCATAAGTAGTACTATTGAAAAATATGAAAAAACAAAGGCTCTTGAGTGTGGAATTTGGTATAAACATCAATTAGTAGGAGTTATTGGAATGCGATATGTGGATATGACACTGAAGTCTACAGAAATAGGGTACTGGCTTGGTGAGTCGTTTGAAGGAAAAGGAATCATGACAAAATCTGTTAAACGGATGCTTGCATATGCATTTAAAGAACTACAACTACATAAAGTAGAAATAAGATGTGCAGAAGGGAATAGGAGAAGTCAGGCCGTGGCTGAGAGATTGAATTTTGTTAAGGAGGCAATGTTGCGAGATAATGGGTACATTAATGGGAGATATCATAATCAATTAGTTTATAGTTTGCTTGAAAATGAGTATGAAGGATAAAACGATATTAGCTGTTGGTGCGCATCCTGATGACATGGATTTTACTTCTTCTGGGACGATTGCTCGTTTTATTGAAGAAGGTGCGAAAGCATATTACCTCATTTGTACTGATGGATCACGTGGTTCTTCTGATCCTGAGATGACTCATGAAAAACTTTCACAAGTGAGAAGAGATGAACAATTGAAAGCTGCAGAGATACTTGGCGTGGAGAAAGTCTTTTTTCTTGATCACAAAGATACTCAACTTCTACCCTCACAGCTTCTTCAAGAACAAATTGTACGTCACATAAGAATGCTTCGGCCAACGATGGTTTTTACCATGAATCCTACCTTTTATTATGCTGTTGATCCTTATGGAACAGGTATGAGTACAATCAATCACACTGATCATCGTGCAGTTGGACTTGCAACAATGGATGCTGTTTTCCCGCTCTGTCGTGACAGACTTATTTTCCCTGAGCATGAAAAAGAAGGACTTTTACCTCATAAAGTTTCTGAACTGTATTTTCCAAGTTATAGACACGAGCATCTCGTGGACATCACAACAACTTTTGATAAGAAATTAAAAGCGATTGAAGCACATCAAAGTCAGTATGATTCATTTGAGGATGAGGAAAAACGAATGAGAGAGAGAGCTGAAAATCTAGGTCGTGAAAAGGGATATGCTTTAGCTGAAAGTTTTGTGAGACTTCTTATTCAAGATTAGAGATCGGAGAGGGTTGTTGTGTCTTTAGCTCTTTCTTTGACAAATTCCAAATATCTTTCAGTTGTTGAGATTCTTTTATGCCCCAGAATTTTTGAGAGTAGAACGAGAGATACCCCATGTTTGAGGTGATGCGCGACAAAAGTATGGCGAAGATCGTTGACCTTTGCGTTTTCGATCTCAGCAATTCTAAAATATCTTTCAATTGCTGTTCTGATATTTCGAACTAAGAAAGGTTTGCCTGATTTGGTGATAAAGACATGTGTATCTGTCACTTGTGGGCGAGTAGCAAGATAAGCATCAAGTGCTTCTTTTGCTGGTTTGTTGAGTGGAACATTTCTTTCCTCGTGCTTTTCGTATGGCTTGATGTGTAATTCTTGTCCTCTAATATCTTCCATACGAAGCTCTGCGAGTTCACCAATGCGAATACCTGTTTGCAAGAGAAGTTCAATAATTGCAAACATACGAGCGTCATGTCTTGCAGCATCGCGGAGAGCACGATACTCTGTTGGTTTGAGAATACGAGGTGGAGCAAGTTCATACCGTGGATGAGCAACAAGGAGAGAAGGATCATCAGTGATGATCTCTTGTACCTTCAAAAACCTATAAAAGGTGCGAGTGGAATTGAGTTTTCGTGAGAGAGATTTTGGTGTATATCCTTTTTCTGACATCTTTGCGAGGAAAGCTTGAAGGTCAGGTCCTGAAACGTCATGGACATGATGTTTGTCCATTTCCTCAAGGAACGAGGCCAACTGCTCAATGTCTTTTCCATATGCTAGAATGGTAGCACTAGAGTGTTTTTTCCCTTTAAGAAAGTCGATAAATTGATTGTGGGCATCACGTATTTTTACAGTTGGAGCTGTCATAGATATCCCATAATATCAAATTTTGTTGTGCCTCGTCAAGTTGTAAAACGTGTTTTTCATACCATATGAAGAAAGTAATATACGCAATAATCATTATCTTCTCAATCTATATTAGTAATAATTTGATTCAATCTATCTACAATCTTTTACAAAAACAAGATCTTGTGACCATGGCAAGTGCAGAATTAGTCAAAGAAAAAAATGAGTATGAGAAATTAAAAGATCAGCTTGAGAAAGTGAAAAGGGTAGATTTTATTGAGGAAGAAGCAAGAAACAAACTTTTTATGGTTCAGCCTGGCGAGCAGCTTGTCCTTGTGCCTCAAGAGGTTCTTCAAGCGTCTCAAAAAGTAGAAGATCAAGAAAACCCTGACTTACCTTATTGGCAGCAGTGGCTTAATCTTTTTAAATAACCTCAAAATTTATCCCATAGCATTGACAATTAGCTTCAAATACACTATAATCACGCGCGGTATAAGAATTTTTATATCGAGCACATTAACAAATTTAATCGTAGGGAGTTATTCCGTCATAAATTTATTTTGTGTCGGGATCGTCTCCCTACGGCTACTTAACAATATTTAATACTCTGATTGATGGCTTTCTGTGACGAACTTCGTCTCTGGGAAGCCATCAATCAGTCCATAACCCGTCATGTCAGGAAACATGACAGGGACTGAATGGTATCGACTAGTTTTACCTTTAGGAGGAGAAATGAACGACCAACAACCGCGTCGATCGTTGCTCGGGGCCGATTCCGGCCTCGCAAAGCGCAACAGGGGGAAAATTCTTGCAGTTGCTGCCACTGTGGTAGCGTTGCTGGGAATCGCCTGGTTCATCTTTTGGTTCATCCTCTACAGAGAGGGAGGACCAGCGGTGAGCACGGCTCTACCTCAGGTCCAGCTAACACCCACGACTATCACACGTGTGGATATCTGGGGTGAGTACCCGAAGCTGTCTCAAGCGCAAGCGAGAGAACTAAGGGGAAAGCCAAACGTCATCAACGTGGCTCTCCTTGGAGGTGGGGCAACCTACCTGCAAGAAGCAATTGTCTTCGATCCGGCTCAACCCGGGTCGTGGCAAAAAGAAAGTCTCCCACTAGGAGTGAGCGCACTCAGCGTGAAAGGTACTGGATTTGAGGTCACGGTGGACGGTCAAACGTACACCCTCAACCTTTTCCAAGTCTTCGCACGCGAAGGAAGCGGCACGCTCTACGTGGTAGACGGAAATGGCCAGATTTGGACAAATCAGCTTGAAAATGTTGCTCTCGTCCCAACAGACGAGGCAGTAAAGACGCTGCCAGTCCAGATCTTACCCAATGGTTCGTTGTCACTCACTATCTAACAGGAGGAAAATCACGTGTCACCCATGTTGTATGTCTTGATCGCTACATTTAGTGCGGGGGCCTTGGCCTTCGTCATTAGTGCGATCAGTACCAATTCGCGCAAACGGCCGATTGTCGCCTTTGGCCTCGCGGCTGTTCTCTCACTCTTGTTCGGTATCCTCATCGCTTACGTGGCTCTTCCAGAGTACACGCACTGGGCGAAGGGGGGATATTCCGGCCTAGTCTGGCAGATTGCGCTCTTCGGCCTCGTTGTCGGAGTGGTTTTCTCTGGATTATTTAAGGCCCCTGAAAGGTCTTATGCAGAGGAGGAGTTCAGTCCAACCAGGAGTGTTGGCATTGCAGTCGCACTCCTCGTCCTTCTCATCGTGGTTCGGCTCATCATTTCAGCTTCGACCCCGCCGCATTGGTGGGATACCGAGGGCAAGCGAACACTTGCTGCCCAGCTCGAGCTGACTGAGGGTCATGGGCAAGCTCCTGACCTGGATATCAACAAGGCCATCAAGGTCACGCCTACTCACGCCAAAACGAAAGCGCAAGCCGCATTTCCCAAGGACCTGAATCTGGGCTCGTATCTTGAGATCGGGGAAGGGTATCTGCAGGAAGTCAACGGCAAGCCATACTACGTCTTCGCCTTCCAGGTGAAAGACCGACGTGCTTTCGAACGTCGTGGTAGCATCATTCCGGGCTATATCGTCGTTGACGCGACGAACAAGTCTGGAACAGCTGAGTGGAGGCCACTTGCAGCGGGTCAAGAGATTCGCTATGTGCAAGGGGAGCAATGGTGGTGGAGCGAAAAGCTTCTTGATCGACATGTCTACTTCGACTACGCGTTGCCAAACAACGCGCGGATCGCGGAGCTGTCGGGGATGGAGCTGGACGATAACAATACGCCGTGGTACACGGCGACGGTCATGAAGCCGTCCGTCGGGTACACAGCCTACGAACCCAAGGCCTTTATCATCATCAACCCGGTTACGGGCCAGATCCAGGAGTATTCCTTGGACGAGGTTCCGAGCTGGGTGGATCGCATCCTGCCGGACGAGACTGCGAAGCAGTACGTGCAGTGGTGGGGCGACTGGAGCGTGGCAACGCCACGTTGGTTCGGCGGGTCAAAGGGCCTTCAGAAGAAGGTCGACGATACGTCACTGGTATGGGGTCCGGATGGACTCATGCTTCAGTTCGTGATGAAGAGCAAGGGGAATGATACCACCGCAACCGACGTCATCTACGTCAATTTGCGAACAGGTGTCGCCACCCGCTACGGCATCGATTCTGCTACCCAATCAACGGTGGCAAAGATCGTTGAGCAGAAGGCTCTTGAGGAATACAAGATTCCGATGGAGGCCCGCAACTGTCAGGTGGAATTCCTGGCCGGCAAGTCTGTGTGGTACTGCCTTCTTGAGAAGGAGGGCAACTCCTGGGGCGTTGGCATCGTGCAACCGCAGTACGCAAAAGCTGCGGACGCGTCGAAAGTCATTGTCGCGGAGGATCTCACGGACGCCTACTCAGAGCTCCTCTCGCAGATCGCCGAGGATGCATCTGCAAGCGGAGAGGTGGTTGATAACTCTTCTTCCACAGTCCAGTTCGACGGCGTGATCGACCGAGTCGGTAACGTCTACTTTGAAAATGGGCAGTGGTATCTTCCGTTTTCGCTGCGTATCAGCGATGGTTCAGTACTGTTTCTTCGCATCACAACGGAGAAGCAGTCCAGTCACTTCATTCGGGATGGTGATTCAGTCACCGTGACAGCAATCAAGGTTCTTACCGGTACGCCGGATACCGTGATCGAAGTCCGGAATCACACCTACCCGCAGGGTGGATCATAGGAGGAAGTTCCAGCGAGAACACAACAAGTTAAGTAGTCATTCTGTTTGGACAAAAGGCTGACGCGTTAGCGCGTTATGCATCGTAGTTCACGACAGAGGAGACGAGGGGCAAGGAGAAATCCTTGCCTCTTGCTCTGAGAAAAGTTGACATAATTTTTTTGAGAGCAAGAGTATTAATAAAAAACCACCCATTAAGGGTGGTTTTTTGTTGTGTTGCGGGATAAGGATCGAACCTTAACTGCAAGATTATGAGCCTCGCGTGCACCTTACACTATCCCGCGCGTATTCCACTACAGATAAAGAGCGGTCTCTCCTATCTTGGGACACAGTCATTATAGCATTTGCCTCAGGGGTGGTCAAACTGCTATACTTTGGAGGCTAAAACATGCGGCAGGGTAGCTCAGCTGGTTAGAGCACGGCATTCATAACGCCGAGGTCGTGGGATCGTGACCCACTCCTGCTACACAGTCTTTATCCTCTTTTTGCTACAATACAGTCTTATGAAATACTCACAAGATAGTCTCAAGATAATTTCCGGAAAAAAAGTTGCCGTTCTTGGTATTGGAGTCGAAGGAATTACCGCAGGGTCATTCCTTCAGTCACATAAAGCAGATGTAGTACTTTTTGATGAAAGAAGGAGAGAAGAAATTGAGCCTGAATTTTTACAGAGAGCAGAGGAGTTGGGAATAACATGTGTTTTGAACAAGCCTTTTGGAGGATTGTCAGATTTTCATGTAATTGTGAGAAGTCCAGGTGTAAAAAAGACACATCCAGCAATAGTGGAAGCTGTAGAAAAAGGTGCCATTTTAACATCACAAACGAAGCTTTTCTTTGACTTTTGTCCATGTCCGATTATTGGAGTTACAGGGACAAAGGGGAAAGGTACAACCTCTACACTCATCTATAAAATGCTTAAAGAAAGTGGAAAAGATGTTTTTCTCGGTGGAAATATTGGGACAGCCCCACTTGGATTTTTAGATCACCTCCATCCTCAATCTCTTGTCGTTCTTGAGCTTTCATCATTTCAATTACAAGATCTTCACAAAAGTCCTCATATTGCTGTGATGCTGATGGTTGTCCCTGAGCATTTAAATTATCACGAAGACATGGAAGAGTACGTTGATGCCAAAAGAAATATCCTTCGCTACCAAACACAAGATGATTTTGCCATTCTCAATCGAGATTATATTCCATCTCATGAATCAGATATCTTTACAGAAGC
>JAUPUR010000022.1 GCA_030917445.1 Patescibacteria group bacterium
ACTGTTCTACTTGAGCTTTGACTGCAGCCTCATCAATTCCACCAGCAACAACGACAGTCATGTTATGTGGACTGTAAAGACTTCCCATATATGAGACAAAATCATCTCGTGTTATAGAACGAATGACATCTTTGGAGCCTGCAATATCCCAACCCATCGGTGTGTCACCATAAAGAAGCTGTTCATAGATATCGCCAATCTTTCGTGCAGGCATATCTTCATAGAGATTAATTTCTTCAATAATAACTCCTTTTTCTTTCTCGATCTCAACTGCATCGAGTTTGGAATTCTGAAGCATGTCAGAGAGAACATCTAAAATCGTGCCTACTTTACTTTTTTCAGCTTTGACATAATATCCTGTATATTCTTTGCTCGTAAATGCATTGAACTCTCCACCCATCCCATCAATGAGACTTGAGATTGCAAGTGCAGTTGGTCTTTTTTCAGTTCCTTTGAAAGCCATATGTTCAAGAAAATGAGAAATACCACTGTTTTTTGGAGTTTCATATCGACTACCCGCACCAACCATAACAAGTGCAGTTGCTGACTCAAATGAAGGCATAGGAATGGTAATGAGGCGAATGCCGTTTGGAAGAATAACTTTATTGTGTCGCATAGAAGAACTCTATTCTACCATCTCAAGGGTATCATTGCCAAGTGGAACTCTTTTACTCTTTGATTTAGACCAACGTGCACGCGTTCTGTGTTTTTCAAGTAAAAACGAAATGTCCTGTGTACTATTTATTATGCTTCTCCCTATTTCCAAACCTTCTTCTTCTGTACGAGAGTCTTCTCGAGCTACTTTAACAAGTGTGATATTTATATCTCTCATCATATCGATCTGTCCTGTTCGGGGAGCAAAAGAGAGAGCAGACTTTTGCTCTCGCGAGAGAGGGCCTGTACGAGTTAAATAACCCTCAGCTCCAAATCTTTTCATTTGTTGTTGAATACCAGACCGAAGTCTGGCTCTTTGTTCATCTGTATACTCATCAAATTGATTGTGACCAACTATGAATTCATATGCACTATCACTTGTCAATGTCTCCCTACTATGGGTGGTAGCATAATATCTAATCCAATCTGCGATCGACCTAGGATTATCGATAACCTGCAAATCCCCTTTAGGTTTATACTCATACTCCCGGTAACTTTTTCTGTATTGTATCGAAGTATTCGTGATAATTCCTGCCCTTGCAAGCGAATCCAGATGATGTCGTGCAACCTGAATATCAATTCCCAAATCTCTAGCAAGTGTTGATTGAGTGATAGGATGATAACCACTAGAACCATTTTCTCTCCTGCTCTTCTGAATCTCACGAAGAATCTGAATTCTTATCACGGTGTAAGATGGGTCCCATTGACCATCTTTGTCTTTTGTCGCATTTTCATCTGCTCCAATAAAATCTTGTAATGGCACTTCATATTTTCGTGAGAACCCGGCTAGATGACCTGCAACTCCAACATAATATGAAAGACTATTGGAAATAAAAAATTCAGGGCCTTTTTCTCCGGGTTCTATATCTACAATTCCATGCATAGATAGTTCTTTAAGAATTTTTCTTATTGATTCTCTATCAATACTCTTATCGCTCAGATCATGACTTTGTAGATGATCGCGAACTCCAGGTGGAGACTTTGCAGGTGTATGAGCAAGTGCTAATACAGTGAGAACCCGCATATCAGATCTTAATGAACGTACTACCCCTGCAAGAAGCTCATCTGGTAAAAGCTCACAATATTTTTTCTCCTCAATTGGCTCATCTGGCCAATCACGAAATGAGGTGTCTGGAACAAAATCCTGAGGCGTTGACTGAAGTGCATTTACCACACAATCTTTACCAGCCCATGATGATATCCGTGGATGAATATTTTCTTTCGTCATGAGCGAAAAGTATATCACACTATAAGCTACTATGTCATCTAGCCTCAGGTGAGATTTTCTACATTTTATCCGGAGTCTTTACACCTAGGAGTCTTAAGCCTTCTTTAAGAGTCATTCCTACTCCCTGAGTTAGTGCAACCTTAAAAGAAGCACTCTCACTTTCTGCTTTTAAGATCGGATATTTTTGATAAAAAAGGTTAAAAAGTTGAGAAAGAGTAAAAAGATATGATGCAATACTATTGGGAGATAATTTCTCAGAAGCATCAGCAACGATTTCGGGATAAAGCAAGATGAGTCTCAAAAGCTCTCTTTCCTCGTCGTTGAGAGATATCCCTTGTAAAACAACAGGCTTTATTGATAATTCCTCAGCTTTTGATAAAAGACTTCGAGTTCGAACATAAGTATACTGAAGATAAGGACCACTATTTCCTTCAAATGAGATTGATTCTTCAAAATTAAATTCAATGTCTTTTCCGATCCCATGCTTAAGAAGCGCATACTTCACTGCTCCATCACCAATCATCTCTGCCAAACGGAATTTTTCATCATCATCTCCAAGAGTATAAGCTGAGGCTTCATCAAGTTTTTTAACCTCTTTAATTTTTTCTGCAGCTTTTTGATGTGCTTCATGCAGCATTGATTCTGCAGTGATAACATCACCAGTTCGACTCGACATCTTTCCTGTTGGAAGTCTTACCATACCATGACTGATATGTTGAGTCTTTTCTGATATATCAGGTCTGATCAGTGAGATAGCTTTCAAAAGCACTTTGAAATACTCATTGATCTCATTCCCTGTAATCATAATCGAATAATCAGGGCTGTATTCCTCAAACTTCGTGAGAGCAAGTCCTAATTCTTTTGCCTCATATGTTGGAAGACCAAGTGAGTTGATAAAAACACGACTATGAAGACCGTACTCTTCTCCCTCAAAAATAATGGCGCCTTCGCTCTCCTTAAAAATCCCTTTTGCAAGATACTGTTTTACAATCTCAAGTCCTTTTGGCCCAGCCTCACTCTCAAAATAATATCTATCAAAAGCTTTATCATTTTGAGGTTCCATCAATCGATGATAAATCGCCTCAAAATACTCAAGACTCCACATTTTACCCTTATGATATAGGGTCATAATCTCTGAAGTTTTGTCATCTTCAGCAATGCCTTTATATATCGCTTTATTAATCTCAATTATTTCACTTTTTATGCTTTCACTCTCTTCATAAGCTGTTGCTCCATGTGCATACGCCTGACCCAAAAATCGAGCTCTAGTCACAATATCAGCCTCATCAGTAGGCAGAGAAGTAATCATCTGCCTTACTCCCCACACTGATTTTGCAACATGAAGTCCAACATCTCCCTGATAATTAACTCTTTTTACCAAAGCACCATTTGCTTCAAAAATACGAGAGAGAGACTCACCCACAATATTTGAGTATAAATGTCCTATATGAAACTCTTTAAAAGGATTGGGATCGGTGAACTCCACCAGGTAAGTTTTACCTTGAAGGAAGGAAGGATTTCTTATACCATTTTCAATAATACTCTCAAGATTTTCTAAAAGGCTTTCAGCGGTCAGTGTGATATTGACAAATGCAGGCTTTACTACCTCAACAGTTGCAATACTTTCATCATGAAATGAAAGAAGTTTTTCTTTTATCTTCTCTGCTGCCTCAAGAGGCGAAATTTTCAACTGTGATGCAACTTTAAATGCAAGAGAAGTTGCATAATCTCCATGCTCTTTCTGTTCTGAATAGACAACAGCTGCTTCCAGATCCGCGACACCAAGCTCGATCAAAACTTCTTGGAGAAGTTGAGTAATTTTACCTTTCATGTCTTTATTATACATAATGCTTCACGCTCATGGTAGAGAATTGTAAGAAAATATTCTCAAAAATATTTCATTTATTTTTCACACAGAATAGCTATGAGAATGTATGTAATTATATGCAGGAATTAATAATTCTATCTAGTATTTGTGTGAAACGTCCTTAGCGCTATCCCTTAACTGTTGCCAATGAAAAGGCGCTGATGATGGATACCCATCACCAGCGCCAACCGTTTGCAAACTATCAGGCAGTACGTCGAAGTTTCGACATTACCTCCCTTCTCAGTTCACGGTACTCCTCCGAAAGATCCTCCTCCGGGACTTGAGTCATACCGCGTTTGGTACAGACCCTTTCTCCAGTAGATAATCCACGGACGATGACAGTGTCGCCGTCATCTTTGACCAAAACTCCCTCAGCGGAAAGTCCTTCGCCCTCTTGCCCGGCGGCAAGAACGGCGTTGACAACGTCACCAATTTTAATGTCACTCTGTGACATTGTTTCCCCCTTTTTCTCGTACTGTCCAAAATGAACAGTACTCAAGTGAGAATATATTCTCCATTTGAGTACTACTCATTTTCTTATCAAAGTGATTTGCACGAATTATAATTGATATCACGCTCAATTTCTAGCAAAGACAAAAATGGGTGATATCAACTGATATATTTGCGTCAGTATAAAGTCAAATAATATACTATGGGGATAATAAATATAACTATAGGGAAATTACTTTATATTATAAGTTTTGCCATCAGATTTCAGCCTCAAACTCCCTTGTTGATCAGTTCTATGAATTGAAATCTCAGCATCACTCAACATATCAAGAATAA
>JAUPUR010000023.1 GCA_030917445.1 Patescibacteria group bacterium
AAGGCGCGTCTGAAATCAGTGATATGGGTGTGTGGTCGAAGTGCGATTGGACGTCTTTTTGCCCATAACTTTAATTCAGGTGCGACAAAAGCATGATGTTCTGCTTTATTTATTGCAGATTGCCTCATTTTTCCTGTGACAGATCTATTTGCTCTTCTCCAAGCAGCATCTTTGTACTCTTCAGGAATGAGCTTGGTCATTGCTCTTGAAACTCCTGTTAAGAGTGGTGGTGCAATTTTAGGAAGAAAAGGTGTTAAGAATTTTGCAGCAAGGAGAGTAGGGATGATCCCAATTGTTTTGGAAGCTGCAAATCCAACAGGGGCAGTGACAGGGAGGTTTTCAAGTCCTCTTTTTTGTATTTTCTCAAGCATGGTAGATGGAGCCGCTTGCATTGGATCATCCCAGTCAAACTGTCTTTCATACCACCGCCTGAGCGTTTCAGTGAAAAGTTCATGGTAAACTTCTCTTTCATCTTCTGAATAATTTTCGAGTGGAAGTATTTCATTGATGACATCGTTTTGAACGAGAGGTTGGCCTGGATTATCGGTATTGAAGACCTCAAGCATATCAAATCCACCGACAAGGAGATCATTCTCAGTTGCATCGACAAGCTCACGTGGATCTGCTGGTAAGTCGAAAAAAAGTTCATCAGGAGTTGAGTTTGGTTCGAGCCCTGAAATAACAACAAAACCAGGCTTGTAATACCTAAGGTCTTTAAGGATTTCTTTATTCCAAAGATGTTTTGGTTTTGATGGATGGACTTCAGGGCGTCCAGCAACTCTTCTGACTGGATTTAGTCCTCGTGTCACCCTCTTTTTTATATCAAACGGGTTATCGACTGTGCCTTGAAGTATATTGATTTTTTGTTCGGGAGTAAGGGAGCTATAGACAGATTCATGATGAAATATATCTGTTGGATGTGCCTGTGCAACTCGTCTTTCAGCGAGAGATTTTCGTATTTCTGTTAATGTCTCAGAAACAAACGGCTTGTGCTTTTCATGCCAAGGGTTTGGTCGTATGGGGGATTTTATTTCCTGGATACTTGATAGTACCTCTGTTTCTTTAGGTTTTTCAGAAAAAGTAATTTCAGGCATAAGAGTAGCTTAACTATTTTATTTTGTTAACACAAATCATATTACATCTGAGGCTCTACAATGACTTAGAGATGTGGGTAGGATGAGAGACTATTACTTGGTCGTTTTTTACTTTCATATGATTGTAAAGTGCTATATAAGTCATAGAACTCGTTAATTTTGGTTCGTCGAGAGTCATATTTCAATTTTTCATGTATCTATGAACGGAGAGGAAAAGTAAGCATATCCAAAAACCTCAATCTGTGTACCAGTGGAGAGAATTGAACTCTCATCTCGCCCTTAGGACGGGCTTGCTCTATCCGTTGAGCTACACCGGCATAGTCAAAAATACTATTTCTATATCAAAAAGATACGTAGTGATCTGTCTAGCATTTATTTTAACATAGGATTCTCTCTCTCATAAAATGTGTGTACAATATTACTATGGTTGATAGTAGTCATTTTGCCCAGACTGTTCATAAAAGAGTGAGACAAAAGCACCTTGATCTTGAACCTCATCCGTATCAGGTTCATCGGCCAGTAGAGAGATCTGATGTTTTTGTTGCTCAGAAAAAAGTTCTGGAGCCTCACATTCCTCATACCAAAAATGATTCTCATCTCAAGCAGAGAATGACTAGTCGAGAGAAAGTATTCTTTGTTTTAATGCGAACTTTTGGGAATTTTTTACTTTTAATAAGTCTTTATGGTGTTGCAGCAACGTTTGGGCCAGCACTGTCGTCTGAGGTTCAATTTCGTGTTGCTCAAGCTCGAGGTGTTCGATATGTTATACAAGAGCCAAATCCTGTCCCTATCACTTCTGCTGAGGTTACACCAGTGCCTGTACAGCCAGGTTTTGGTTCTGCGATTATTGGAGCTCAAGAGCAGGTGATTATTCCACCTGATACTAATTTCAGTATTATTATTCCAAAGCTCGGCGCAACGTCTCGAGTTATACCAAATGTTGATCCTACAAATGAAACTGAATTTACTCAAGAACTTGGAAAAGGAGTGGCACATGCAAAAGGAACTGTTTTTCCGGGAATGAAGGGAAATGTCTATCTTTTTGCACACTCGACAGATAGTTTTTGGAATGTTGGAAGATACAATGCTGTATTTTATCTCATTAAAGATTTAAAGCCACAGGACGAAGTTATTCTGTATTTTGAAGGAAGACGATATACATATATAGTCGAGAAATCTGAGATAAAGGACGCAACTGATGTTGATTATTTAATAAAGAGTCAAAGTGGAGAAGGGGAAAATTTAATTCTTCAAACTTGCTGGCCTCCAGGAACAACATGGAAAAGGTTGTATGTTATTGCTCGGACTGCATCGTAAGATGATGCAGTCCGGTACTTTCGTACCGGACTGCTGTGAAAGGAACAGGTCTCTTTTGGATTTTATTCTTCCCTGGCGTTTTAGCCTGATTTTTGGGGCGTAGTCAGCTCCCGAATTGCCCTCACAATCAGCAAGAAGCCGATTGCCCCTCGAAGAACGCTTTCAAGTTTGGAGACAGCTTCTCCGTCAGGTTTTGCTGCGATAGCGCGAATAATTCCGGACGCCTCCTCAACACCTCGGATTTCTCGTGATGTCGAGTGAACGACTGACGTTATTTGAGACAGTCTTTTGCTCATGATGTTCCTTTCTTTTTAATGATCTGGACAGTGAGATTGATATGAGCGCTCGCTTTCAAGCGTCAGATCAATACAG
>JAUPUR010000024.1 GCA_030917445.1 Patescibacteria group bacterium
GCTTCAGACAGTATTTTTTTTGCTTTGAATTCAGATAATTTTTGCCTAGCCATATGTGACTCTATTACTTTATATGCACTTTTTCTGCATTTCTTTCAAGTGCTAACTCAATAAGTCTCTCTACTAATTCTTCTTGAGAAAGACCACTCTCTTCCCATAATTTTGGATACATACTCGAATTGGTAAATCCTGGGATAGTATTAATCTCATTAATATATAAAATATTTGATCGAGAAAGGAAAAAGTCAACTCGAGCCATACCTTGAATAGAGAGAACTTCACATGCTTGAATTGAAAGATCTTGAATCTTTTTTTCAAGTTCTTCTGAAATCTTTGCTGGGATAGAAAGCTCTGTGCTTTTACTATCAATATACTTTGCCTCATAAGAGTAAAAATCAGATTTCACAATTATTTCACCAACTGCTGAAGCGACCAAGAAGTAGTTTCCTAGGACAGAACATTCAAGCTCTCTCCCAGGGACATACTCCTCTATAAGTATTTTTTTGTCAATTTTAAACGCATCACTCAGAGCTTGTCCGAACTGTTTTTTATGTGACACTTTCGAGACGCCAATTGATGAACCTGAATTTGCTGGTTTTATAAAGAAAGGTAACCCTAGTGATGATTCTAACTCTTCAAACATAATTGAATCCTTTTGAGAAAGAGTAAAAACCTCAAATTTTGCAATTGGAAGACCCGCGTCTCGAAGTAATCTTTTTGCGACATCTTTATCCATTCCAATTGCCGAACCTAACACTCCCGCTCCAACATAAGGAATATCCAACACTTCAAGAAGGCCCTGGATTGTCCCATCTTCACCATATGTACCATGGAGAACTGGGAAAATCACGTCAATTTTTTCACTTCCAAAATCAAGAGTGTTCATCGGAATACTTTCAACTGGAGAGGAAATAGAAGGAAGGGTCTTGTTTTTTGATGAAGGAAAGAGTGCTTGGAATTTTTCTATACTCAATGAGTGCCATGTTCCTTTTTTACTAATTCCAATTAAAACAATCTCATACCTTTCAGGATCTAGAGCAGCTACTATGTTTTTTGCAGATTGAAGAGAAATTTCATGTTCTTCTGATTTTCCACCAAAAAGAACACCAACACGTATTTTATTCATGAGCCTCGATAGTAACTGTAATAGGATAAAAATGCAAGGAATATTCTAGGGATTTTGAGAAGGAATTCCCATCATACTTTTTTTCAGAGAGCTCATAAATTCATCCATTTCACTTTCACTCATCTTTCCCCATCTCCTTCTATCTAATTCTGCAGCACTTACTTCTTTCACAAGTTTAATTGAGCCATCTGCAGAAATCTCCAGAGTTTGATTAAATGTATCATCTTTTCCTAAAAGAGTTACAGCACCATCATCTACAAAGACAGATTGAAATCCATTGAGAATTATTGCAGGATCTTGACTATTGTCAAAAACGGCACGCCGTGTAAGATGATTAAACTCTAATCGAGGAACACTCATCCTACCATATGAATTACTTGAAGCTGCTCCAAATAAAATAAAAATATCACGAATCACATCACCTTTAAGGGTATTTTCTTGTATATGATGAGCGTTAAGTGCAATAGCAACATCCGCCATCCCACCCTCTTCTTTTCCCACAGTAGGTACTTCTTTTGCTTTAAATGGGATTATCAGTCCACGACTTGGAATTTTTTCCATAGGTAGCCATTCTATCACTGAAGTATTCGGTATTCATGACAAGATTTTATTTGTCAGAATCAAAAAGATGAATGAGGTTATTCTTCTACGCGACCTGTGAATGTGGATTTTGCAAGCATTTGATCAACAATATTTTTAGGTACAACATCATAATGACTTGGAACCATGAAATAACTTGCTCTTCCTTGAGTCATTGAACGAAGTTGTGTTGCGTAACCTGTTAATTCCTCAAGTGGAACAATTGCTTTAATAATAGTTGCTTTTGCTTTATCTTCACTTCCCAAAATTTGTGCTCTTTTACTTGAAAGATCACCAATAACATCTCCCATAAACTCTGATGGTGTCGTAACCTCGACAGTCATCACAGGCTCAAGAAGCTCCATTGGTACTTTCTTTGCTGCTGCCTGAAGTGCTTTTGAAGCCGCAATTTTGAAAGCGACTTCTGAAGAATCAACATCATGATACGATCCGTCATAGCATGTAACTTTTACGTCAACAAGTGGAAATCCAAGAAGTACTCCATTTTCAAGCGTTTCCCAAACTCCTTTTTCAACTGCTTTTATAAATTCTTGAGGAATTGCTCCTCCTTTAATAGCGTTCACAAACTCGTTTCCTTCACCACGAGGCTTAGGCTCAACCTTCAACCAGCAATGACCATATTGACCACGACCTCCAGATTGTCGAATGTATTTTCCTTCAGCCTCTGTTGAACCTTGATATGTTTCTTTATATGCAACTTGTGGCGCTCCGACATTTGCTAAAACATTAAATTCTCTCTTCATACGATCAACCATAACCTCGAGTTGCAACTCTCCAATTCCAGCAATAATTGTTTGTCCAGTTTCGTGGTTAGTTTTGACAGAAAAAGTAGGATCTTCTTCAGTTAATCTTTTGATTGCATAACCTAACTTCTCTTGATCTGATTTTGTTTGTGGTTCAATTGCAAGTGAAATAACAGGCTCTGGGAAAGTGATTTGCTCCAAAACAATAGGCTTTGATTCATCACAAAGAGTATCTCCTGTTATTGTATCCTTAAGTCCGATAATGGCAATAATTTCTCCAGCATATGCTTCTTTTATCTCTTCTCTTTCATTTGCATGCATCAAAAGAAGTCTACCGACACGCTCTTTGACATTTTTTGTACTATTATAAATATAAGAGCCTGACTCAATTTTTCCAGAATAGACTCTAAAATAAGTTAACTTTCCAACATGAGGATCATTTTGAATTTTAAATGCAAGACCAGAAAACGCAGCTTCTGGCTTTAATTCTCGTGTCTCGGTTTCATTTGTTTTAGGATTTATACCCTCAACATGATCAAGATCCATTGGTGAAGGAAGATAATCTAGAACCGCATCAAGGAGAGGCTGAACTCCCTTGTTTCGAAGAGATGTCCCAGCATAGATAGGAACTAATTTATACTCAATTACTGCAGCTCTAAGGGCTTTCTTTAACTCTTCAACTGTTGGTTCTTCTCCACTTAAATATTTTTCAAGAAGTACATCGTTTGTTTCTGCAATTTTTTCAATAAGTTTTGCTCTGTATTCTTCAACTTGATCTTTCATGTCCGCTGGAACCTCATCTTTGACATCAAACTTGGCACCAAGC
Source organism: Patescibacteria group bacterium (assembly GCA_030917445.1). Taxonomy (GTDB): domain Bacteria; phylum Patescibacteriota; class Microgenomatia; order Levybacterales; family UBA12049; genus JAUPUR01. The sequence continues at coordinate 3,296 of JAUPUR010000024.1, forward strand.
TCCTCAGAACCCCATGTGATAGATTGTCTTGTCAAAAGGTCAACATTTCCTACATAGGTGTTTTCTGCCCCAATAGGAAGAACCATGATTGCTGGATTCGCTCCAAGTCTATCTTCAATACTTTTTACTGTTGCAAGAAAATCAGCTCCAAGCTTGTCCATTTTATTTACAAAACAAATACGAGGGACTTTGTACTTATCAGCTTGTCTCCACACTGTTTCAGATTGTGATTGAACGCCTTCTTCTGCATCAAGAACAGTAATTCCTCCATCAAGAACTCGAAGAGATCTTTCAACCTCAGCAGTAAAATCAACGTGACCGGGAGTATCAATGATATTAACCCTATGATCTTTCCAAAAAGTTGTGGTAGCTGCAGATACGATAGTAATTCCTCTTTCTTTTTCTTGCTCCATCCAGTCCATTTGAGTATTTCCTTCGTCAATATCTCCGATTTTGTATGTTCGTCCTGTATAGAAGAGAATTCTCTCTGTTGTTGTGGTTTTACCTGCGTCAATATGGGCAATAATGCCAATGTTGCGAATTTTATCGAGTGGATATATACGTGATGCTGTATCTGCCATAGAAAAAATGTCCTGCTCTCTCTGAAGCAGGAATGAACTTGAGTATATCACACTTTTTTGATCCCTGCTAGATATAAAATTCTTTGACAAAGGTGCTAAAACAACCTAGACTTAAAAGAGGCTGACTCTTCAGCAATTGTTGTGTTGGACTGCCCATGACAAAAAATACACCATCACTTTCTATCAACCTTGCTAAAAAAAAGAGCAATACTACAACTGATGCGGTTTTACACTGGGCAGTAACTGTTGGAAGATTTCTTGTTATTTTTACTGAAACAATTGCATTAGCTGCATTTCTCTATCGCTTTGTACTTGATAGACAAGTAGTTGACCTCAATGATCGAATAAAAGGAAAACAAACACTTCTCGGTTCGCTTTCCAATCAAGAAAAGACCTATAGATTACTTCAAAATAAAATTGCTTTTATTAAAGAACAAGATATTTATTCACAAAAGTACCCCGCTCTTTTCGAGGAAGTCATCAGTGTTGGACAAGGAAAAGTTACATTTGATGACTTAACCATTTCAGAAGGACAACTAAGGCTTGAAATCGCAACTCCTGCTGTTTCATCACTGAACTCGTTTGTCACAGATCTGAGAAACGTCGATGCAATCGTCGATGTCAGTATCGACAGAATTGAAAACAGAACATCAGCTGCAACAATCGTCGTCACAATAAGCGCGGAACTTACTGAAGAATTTTCTGGGAAAGAAGATCTAGAGACACAACCAGGTCAAAGACCTGCAATATCACAATGAGAAAGATTACACCAAAATTTTTTCAAGAATTATCTAAAAAAAAGTATCTTTCGTATGCAAAAATACTCCCTGATATCAAACAGGAAAAAACACAAACGTATGCGGCGCTAGCACTTACTATTCTGGCAATTTCTTTCTTTGGTATGTTCGCTATTAGTCCTACTATTTCTACAATCGCTGAGCTTCAAAAGAAAAGAGATGATGCACAATTTGTCGATGAACAACTTGGTTTAAAGCTTTCAAATATTACTGTATTACAAGAGAGATACAATGCTCTCTCCTCACAATTGCCCTTCATTCTGGCAGCAATCCCACAGGATCCAAAAGAAAGTTATATTCTTGGTCAGTTGAGAGAGATATCAGACCAAAGTCAGGTGACTATAAATAAGATAAATATTGAGGTGATTGAGCTTATCCCACTTGAAGAAAATATCGTTACAGAGCCAATTTCCTCATTTCTGATTAATATTGATGCACAAGGTGAGTATGAAAATCTTACAGATTTTTTCAATGCTCTCACAAAATTTGACAGAATTCTGACAATAGATTCATTCACCATGACGAGACAAATAAACGCAGATGAACCATTGAGAATTGTCGTAAAAGCACGTGTCTATTATGGTGATTAAGTATGAAAAAACAATCTGATTTCTTATTTATAGTTATCCCCTCATTTATTCTCATCCTTCTCTGGATAATATTTACTATTTTCAGAAGCGCTACTTCCTCAACTATTACTGAAACACAAACAACACTCTTACAACCAATATCTCCAAATTTTGATACGTCTGTCATTATTATGCTTTCAAAAAGACAAAAGATTGTGCCTTCTCTCAACGAATCAATAACAATTATCGATCCTGAACAAGAAACACAATCTCAAACTGCATCTTTATCTGCACCATTAACAACAGACACCACATCTTCTCCTAGTGGTATTCTTGAAGGAGGAGCACAATGAGAAATTCTCTTTTTAATAAAAAAATTCCGACACTTCTTGGACTTATCCTTCTCGGACTAGGTATTTTCTCCCTGACTTTCCTTGCGAACAACACAACACTTTTTACAACAAGAGCAACTCCTGTCTATGCACCTACTCAAGTCAGAATTACCAACGTATCAGAAAGTAGCTTTACCGTATCTTTTCTCACAGAAGAATCTGTTTTGGGGACACTCTCCTATGGTACAACTGAGACACTTGGACAGATCGCACTTGATGATAGAGATCAACAAGACGGTACTCCGAAACCGTATAGTACTCATCACATAACTGTTAAGAATTTAAAAGCAAACACACAGTACTATTTTAGTATTATTGCTGATGATAAAATTTTTCTTGACGAAGAAATTCCCTTCTCGGTAAAAACTCTTTCTCCACTCATGCAATCTCCTTCTGCTCAATCTCCAATTGTAGGAAAAGTTGTCACTTCTAGTGGCGCACCAAGTGGTGACATAATTGTCTTTCTAGTCGGAGAGACAACACAACCTTATTCAGTTCTATCTAAAAAAGATGGCTCATACGTCATGCCATTAAATGCAATTCGTACAAAAGATCTCACAGCATATGCAAAACTATCTGACGTAGAACCACTTTCTATGCTTTTTGTTGGAACAAACGAAACTGCTACAGCCACACTTTTTCCAACCCAAATAAATCCTGTACCTCAAGTAACACTCTCAAATACCTATGATTTTACTATTGGGCAAGAACCAGTAC
>JAUPUR010000025.1 GCA_030917445.1 Patescibacteria group bacterium
CCTTTACTGATAGAGATGGAAATAAACAATATCCTGTCATGGGTTGTTTTGGAATTGGTATATCACGCAATATGGGGATAATTGTTGAAACCCATCATGATGATAAAGGAATTGTGTGGCCAAAACAGGTTGCACCATTTGATGTGCATTTAGTTGGTCTTATAGATCATGCAGATGAAATATATAAGAAGTTAAAAGAGAGAAATATTGAGGTCTTTTTTGATGATCGTGATCTCAACCCAGGACAAAAATTTGCTGATTGTGATTTGATAGGTATTCCTGTGAGACTTGTGGTAAGTCATAAAACAGGAGAGAAGATAGAGTGGAAAGAACGAACAAGTGAAAATTCAGAATTGTTAACATTTGACGAAGTACTCGCAAGACTTGAGGCTTAGAGACTTAAAAAGGGTAGTTCAACTCCAAACACAACAATCCAGACTACTGTATAGACTACAATAAAAAGTGGAATTCCAATGATAATAAGAAGTTTTTTCATCAAGGATCCTTTTTTTTCGGTCGAGTCAGGCGATGGTGTTTTTTTGTCATTTTGAGGTGCGTTGACGACACCAAATGTAGCAGGTGATGATTTGAGAGATGGGACGTTTGAAGGTGTGTCAGTCACTGTTTGAGAAGATACACCAAGTGTTGGCGTGACGGGTGAAGAAGCAAGAGGTTTTATTCCTCCGAGTGCTTCATAGTTAATTGCAGATGTTGGTTGGGATGTGGCTGTTGTTTGAGCTGCTGGCTGTGGTGGTGTCATCTGCACTGGTTTTGATACAGAAGATGGCTCAGGAACATGAGGCTTTGCTTGTGGCGTTGTTGTTGTCCCCATGACACGCTCATATACTTCACGCAGTTTTGGGTCTAAATTTTGGGCAGTTTTAGGATCCATAGATACTCCTTCACTTATAATCTCGCATCCACTATTGTTTGTCAACCAAGAATGACTTTGCTTTTGTCTCAATCTTCGCTATACTTGCTTTCATGAAAGTCATTGTTGCACATACATCTCCAGATTGGGATGCGATTGGCGCAGCATGGGTACTCAAAAAGTTTTTGCCTGGTTGGCAGGAAGCAGTAGTTGAGTATGTCCCTGCTGGTCAAAGAAGTGAAAGAGTAAAGAAAATTAAAGAATTTTCTGATACAGATCCAATTGTGAGAGTCGGAGACGACGAGATAATTCATGTAGATACAGGACTTTTACCACTTGATCATCATCACACACCTGATAAAACCGTATGCGCTACGACACTTGCATGGGATTATGTCCGAAAAATGCTCAGTGAAGCAGGTGATACACTCACATCGGAGCATGAGGAAGCTGTTTCTCGTATTGTCGGAGTAATTGTTGAGATAGATCATTTTAGGGAAGTTTTTTGGGACAATCCAATTGCTGATTATCAAGAATTTTCACTCATCGGCGTTTTGGATGGACTGAAATTTGCTCATCCTGATCAAGATCAACTTTATACTGATTTTGGTATCCAAGCTCTCAATAGCCTTGTTCATGAATTTGAAAATAGAATATGGGCAGAGAAAGAGATAAAGGAAAAAGGAGTAGAATTCACTCTTTCAAAAGGACTGAAAGCAATTGGTTTTGAGACAATCAATGATACAGTCATAAAGCTTTCACAAAAGATGGGTTATACACTTGTTGTTCGAAAAGATCCAAGAAAAGGATATGTACGGATTAAAGTCAGACCAGCTTCAAGTGAAGCTGATGACATAGATCTGACTCTTGCGCATGAAAAATTGAAAAAAATTGATCCCGAAGCTACATGGTTTTTACATGTCTCAAAGAAGATGCTCCTAAACGGTACTCCCAAAAATCCTAAGATGATTCCGTCAAAATTAACACTTCTCCAATTAATTGATATCTTGAAAAGTAGTTATTAATGATGAAAGATTGTATTTTTTGTAAAATTGCACTGGGAGAAATTCATACTGAATTTTTGTATGAAGATGAGTATGTCGTTGCCTTTAATGATATTCATCCAGTCAAACCTGTTCATGTTCTCGTTATCCCCAAAAATCATATTGCTGAATTTATTGCTGTAGAAGATACAACGCTTTACCAACATCTTTTTACTGCTGTTAAAAAAATAATTGGTGAAAAAGAGTTGCAAACAAAAGGATATAGAATTATTGTTAATGGTGGAGGGGCACAAGACGTAGATCATCTTCATGTACACGTCATGGGTCCAGTTTCTCCGAGCAATCATGAATAATACACAACCTCATTGGAAAAAATTAGGTAGAAAAGCCGTTTTTGAATCTCGTTTTCTTGATGTTTATGAAGATACCGTTGAACTTCCAAATGGAACGGTTATTGACGATTATACTCTGACAAAAAAGCCAAGCTATGTCATAGTGCTTGCAGTAACTCCCGATCAAAAAATAATTGTTTTTAAAGAGTATAAGTATGCGGTGAATGAAGAACTTTGGTCATTCCCAGCAGGAACATTTAAAGATGGAGAGAATCCAGAAGAAACTGCAAAAAGAGAATTACTTGAAGAGACAGGGTATACATCAGATAGTTTTGAGTTGTTAGGAAAATTATATGAGTACCCAACAAAAGATCTTCATGAGTGTTATGTGTATGTCGCAAAAGATATAAGAAAAGTTGGCGAACACGCACATGAAGCAACTGAAACAATTGGAAAAATCATGACTTTGTCACTTGATGAGGTTCGAAAAAGTATAAAAAATGGTGAGTGGAAAGCTGCAACTCTCCTTGCTGCATTTCTTTTATATGAATATTCCTCAGTGAAATAGAGTTCTTTGGTTTACATCTTATATAATTTCGGCTAAAATAAGACCTTACGCGCAGAATTTCTGCGATTTATATACAATTTCTTGAAAATTGTATATGAGGGGGGGTGTCTAGTAATAATATGGTACATGTAAAAAAACAACCAGGTGATAGTGACGATGTTCTTATTCGAAAGTTCTCACGCAAAGTAATTGATGCGGGAATTGTAAATGAGGCTAAAAGAAGACAATTTTATCTTAAACCTTCTCTTGCGAAAAAATTGAAGCAAGAAGAGAGCCGCCGCAATAGAAAGAAAATCGTTTAATTAAATGGCTACAGTCAAAGTTCTCATTTTTGTTGAAAGTCGTTATATTGTCAATAGAAAAAGAATTAAAGAGGTAATTAACACTGTTCTTGATGAACATAGTATCACAAGTGCGTGTGAAGTATCGCTTGCTTTTATTGGTGATCGAAAAATGCGATCTTTGAATAAAAAATACAGGAATTTAGACAAGACCACGAATATACTTTCATTTCCACTCTCAGAAGGGGAACAGACTGTTCTTCCCGGAAATATTTTGAGACTTGGAGATATTGTCATATCATATCCATATCTGATAAAAGAAGCTTCTCAGGAAGATGAAATGGTGGACGATAGAGTTGATATGCTTGTTCGTCATGGTTTGACTCATCTTTTGGGTATTCATCATCAATAATATAATCAATGGTTTATTACAGAAAATACAGGCCACAAAATATAAAAGAGCTAGATAGTAGTGATATCAGGCAAAAACTTACATCAGTTCTTTCTCTTGCAGCACCGACATTTATCACTATTCCGCATGCATTTCTTTTTACAGGTCCAAAGGGCCTTGGAAAAACCTCAACTGCACGTATTGTTGCAAAAGTTATCAATTGTACAGGACGAAAAGACACAACAGGGAAAGATATAGAACCATGCAATACATGTGAAGAATGCCAATCAATTACTGATGGTACAAACATGGATGTTCTTGAAATTGATGCCGCTTCAAATAGAGGAATTGATGAGATGCGTGATCTCAAAGAAAAAATTAGACTCTCACCACTTAAGGCAAAGAAAAAAATATACATTATTGATGAGGTTCATATGCTGACAACAGAAGCGTTTAATGCACTCCTCAAAACACTTGAAGAGCCGCCATCACACGCTGTTTTTATGCTGTGTACGACAGAGATGCAAAAAATTCCTGCGACGATACTTTCTCGTTGTTTTCATATCTCATTTCGTTTGGCAACCCAGACTGAACTTGTTCGTTCATTTAAAAGAGTGATGGAAGGTGAAGGAATTGAGGTTGATGAGAAAATCCTTTTAAAGATTGCAGAGCTTTCTGATGGTGGTTTTCGTGATGGGACAAAAATTCTTGAGGAAATCGTTGCGCTTTCTGGTGGAAAAAAACTTGATGAATCTTTTCTTGAAGGAAAATTTCATGTTGAAAGTATTGATCAGAGTAAAAAACATCTTCTCTCATCACTTTTTCAAAAAGACACGAAAGCATCACTTGCAGTTATTTCAGATCTAGTCAGTCAGGGAGTTGATACTAAATACTTCCTTTCATCATTAATGCTCACACTTCATGAGGATCTCTTATCAAAAGTTGGAATTGAAGGAAAAGAAAAAAAGTCAGAACTTATTTTGAGTGATATTCAGCGGCTTTTACACCTTCTTTCAGAAGCTGCGTTTCAGATGAAATCATCTCCTATTGTCTCACTTCCACTTGAACTTGCAGTTATTGAATGGTGTGAGGGAGAGATCGTTGAGCAAGTAAGTGTTCCACGTAAAAGTGAAGAAAACGAAGAAAAGAAAGAAAATGGAATATCTTTGAATGATCTACGAAAAACGATGGGGAATATTGCAAAAGAAAAAGCAGTGAGTGGAGAAAAAGAAGAAAAGATAGTAAAAGAGAAAAGAGATCCAGCAGATGTGAGTGCATTGAAATTTAATGCAGATGGAGAACCAACACCTGAGTGGGTTCAGACTTTGTGGAAAAATATTATTATCGAGATGAAGAATCATAATCACATGATTGCAGGGGTTTTGAGATCATGTCGAATAGTATCCTATGATAGAAAAACATTGGTGATTGAGGCTCTTTCAAAATTTCACAAAGAAAAACTTGATGAAGCAAAAACATTTCCTGTACTTGAAAAAGTATGTGAAGAATTGATTGGTAATAAAATAACTGTTAGCATACAATTGAAACAATCTTAAAGGAGGTGAAATGATATGAATCCATTTGGACAATTAGGTGAACTTAAAAAAATGCGCGATCAAGCGATGCAAATTCAGAGACAGCTTCAAGCGGAAGAATTGACTGTTGAGAAAAAAGGAATTCTTATCGTTATTACAGGAGATCAAAAAATTAAAGAAATCAAGACAAACGGTAAATCTGATAAAGATATTGCAGAAGCAATAAATGAAGCAATTAAAAAATCTCAAGAAGTAGCAGCTAAAAAATTACAACAAATGTCAGGGGGCCTAGGTGGTCTTTTGGGAGGAATGAAGTAATTTTATTTCTTTACGCGACTTTTTTGAATGACGCTTGCGATATGAGCTCCAATTTCTTTTGTTGGAATATTGAGTTTTTCTGCAACAAAAGATAATGGGGCTCTATCAAAAATAACTTGCTCGAAGACAGTTCTCTCAACTCCTGTAAGCGGTATACTACTATCTCTCCACCACGTCGCTTCTGATAGTAGTTCTTGTGATTTTCTCAGTTCTTCTTCTCCATTTCTTACTTGTTGTCTTAACTGTTCAATTCTCTCAGCAGCCAAACGTAGTGTTGATTCAGTTGATGAAGATGGAGCTTGGTTACTTATTGCAGGTGAGTTATAAAAGTCGGATGAACGACGTGAACGTCGAGTTGTTGTCCTTGCGTTTTCTTGAGCTGCAGTTTCTGATTGGGTACCACTTGGCTGGCTTTGATGAAAGTCAGGGTAGTGTCTAGGGCGGGTGATACGTGATTCTTTTTGTTCTTCAAGAAGTGTCGTGATATCAATCTTTGGTAAAAGTTCTTGTAATTGCTCAGAAGACATCCAAGGCTTAAAACTTTTTTTCAGTGCCATGACAAAAAGTTTTGTTTCTGTTGCTGACAAGCGTCTTGCACAAACTTCATCGAGAATTATTCTTTGAAATTCAAAGTTTGGAGCATCTGGAAATGTTTCTACAACGTGTTTTAGTCGCTCAGGAGTAATAACAGCAACTCTATCTTTTCCACCACTACTATTTCTTACTTGCCGAACAAGTTCAGGATCTGCCATATCGACAATTCTGAGAATTTGGTAAGCAGATGCAACTGGTTTGTCTCCCCATGCTTGACATCGTTTATTGACCCAGTCTTTAAGCTCTGCTAATTCGTCCTCAGAAATGTCTACTCCGCGTGCGCGTGATGAGTCATTGACAGTAATTGCAAATGCCTGAGCGACTCTCATTTTAGATGCCCATTTTGTCTGTGAAAATGCTTGATCCATCCATCGAGCAATTCTTGGATATTGAACGGACTTCACACTTGATACAGATAAAATTCTTATATCTTGAAGTTCTTCATCATCGCATCCATACATCACATTAGCTCTGATAGTGGGATCTTCTGCAGCTTTTGCCCCCCATGCACGATGAAAGCCATCAGCAACATCATATCGAAGTTGCCCAACTTCTACTCTTGCTCGGACAACGATTGGACTTAACTGACCTCTTTTCTTTTTCATACTCTTATTGAGTTTGTCAGCGTGGCTGTAGTCGACAATTCCTTCTTCAAAATCGATAAGACCTGGATCGATATCCTCAATTCGTTCAATTTCAAGACCCCTTTCCATTATTTCCTGTGGAGTTAGAGTACTTACATCAAGCGTTTCGCTTGATTGTGCAATTTGCTCAAGAGGTACTTGATTATGAGGTAAATTTCTTTCTGTCATACTTCCTCCCATGGATCCGAGAAATCAGCAAAGTCTTCAATTTCTTCACTATTTGGAGTTATAGTTCGCATTTCATTTTTAGATGTTTGTGTTGCATCGTGTGACGTTTGGAGTAGTGGAGCTCTTCGACGAGATAGATTTTCTTGCAACGTTTGGAATTCTTGAAGCTTGAGAATTACTGCGGCTTGATAAATGGATGGTAAATTATTATCAATCACAACTTTTTTTAACTGTGTACGTAAGTCTGCAGGGCTCATACCAATGTCGGCTGCAATTTGGCTTACCGGTGTGCTATCACCATATCCAGTATATGCTTGGATAAGAGCTTTTTCATCATCAGAAAGAGCGTGAATGTTTTTTCTTTGGTCGGGTCGTGCAAATGAATCAACTGGACCCAAACCATAGAGAAGTGCAACAGCAGTTGCTTCGGTCAGGTTTGCCACAAAAAGTTTCCTATAAATATCAGTTTTATCTGTGCGGATATGTGATGGCATTTCAACTACTGGAATTCTTGCTTCTTTTAGTGAAGGCTCTGTTGCAAGAATACTTAGGACTGTCTGATGAAGTCTATTTTCAGTAAATACTTCAGGTGGATGGCTTACAATTGCTTCACGTCTTTTTAATTCATAAAGCATGACTTCAGTTCTATTCTGTGCTCCTAATTTTTCAAGGAGTTTAGTCATATGATTTTTAACCGTTTGTTCAGTTATATACATTCTGTCAGCAATGGCTTTATTACTGTGTGGACCATGAGTTGATACAAATCCGTATAATTGTCTTTCACGAGAAGTAAGCGTGAGATGTCGAGAGAAATCAGCATGCATGGTAATGAGTTGAGGTTCGACAAGTCCCTGACTTATTCCTAATGCAACTGCCTCGCTCCTATCCTTACACTTCATTCGTCTCATGATATCTGTCATATGGTTTTTTACTGTTTGGTCGGAGATTCCAAGTGTTGATGCTACTTCGATATTTCCCATACCTGAGGCGACAAGGTGGAGAACTTTCTGTTGTGCCTGAGAAGGAATTGAGCTGAGCCATTTGTCAGGATTATCAATTGCTTCGTCCGGAACATTTATTGAAGAAGCATTACTTACATCTCTAGCATATTCACCATAATCTCTCGCTATTTTAAATGCTGCGTTAACACTAGATTGATAATATTCAGCAAAATTACTAATATGTTGAAAATTTGCTGGTGTAATAAAAACATCAATATTGCCTTCACGATGGACAAATGATTCAACATTGTAGGGGACTATTGGTTGGTCTTCCTGAAATATTGGAGCTTTTCTATCGTAAAAAACAGACCCGTTTGAGGGTCGTGAAGAGTCATGGGCAGCAAAAACTGGTGAAAATTCACCACGTTCGTGCATATAAGTTTGAGATTATAGGTCTTTTGAGCTTAATTTGCAATAACATTGCAAGCAAGTAGCATTGTTTGTACACTAAATGAATGAAGATTTTTAGTGGGTCCTCAAACAAACCTTTAGCTGAAAAAATCGCTAAAGAGTTTGAGAGATCTCTTTCTCCTTTGGAAATATTTATTTTTCCTGATGGTGAAAAAAGAGTGCAAGTTCAGGTTCCAGTTGTTGATGAAGATGTTGTCATCATTCAGTCAACAGCCACTCCAGCTGCTGAAAATTACATGGAGCTTTTTTTCATTGCAGATGCACTCCGTCGAAATGGTGCACGAGAGATAACTGTGGTCATGCCATATATGGGTTATCAAAGACAAGACCATGTTTTTCGAACTGGTGAGGCAGTCTCACTTCAAGTTGTTATCTCAATGCTTGAGGCGTTAAAAATAAATAGAGTTATTGCATGTGATCTCCATTCAATAAAAATCCCAGA
>JAUPUR010000026.1 GCA_030917445.1 Patescibacteria group bacterium
CTCTTCAGGAATTCTAGCGACATTTTGATAAAAATCATGTCTTATTCCACGTGCGGTTTGAATTGCTTGTGCAGATAATTCTTCGTTTGAAAGAACATCACCTATTTTCATTGGGACTCCACCCGTGATACTTATTTCCGTTTCACGTGTACGCTTAACTACGTCTTTATCAACAGATGCATCCTGAATTGTTCGTTCTATATCTGCAATTGTTTCCGCAAGATCAGTTGGGTCAATTGTATCTGGTAAATAAGTTAATCTTTCCATAAGTCAAAAAAAAATCTCCTTGCTTTGAAAGCTTGGAGATTGAATGCACACGGCAGCACGTCAATCTCACTCCGTAAAACGGTTGTGAGATTGCATGTTCGCGCATGTGGTTACAAAATTCATACGAGTCATTATAGTTCTCTTTTTCTGTTCTTGTCAAGAAAGCTAACTCAGTGTATCATATGCACCAACTCTGAGGTATAATAGCCATATGGAAAAAAATCTAATCAAAGATACACTCGAAAAAATAGGACAAACTGTAACCATCTCTGGATGGGTTGACACGAAAAGAGATCACGGAAAATTAACATTTATTGATCTTCGTGATAGATCTGGAAAAGTCCAATGTGTTGGATTTCAGAAGATGAGTGATCTCAGCACGGAGTCAGTTGTAGAATTATCTGGAATAGTCAAAGAGAGACCTGAAAGAATGGTAAATCCAGAGCTTGAGACTGGCACAATTGAAATTGAGGTCAATGAATACAAAATACTTAACAAAGCTGCAGAACTTCCAATCCCAGTTGATTCGGATGGTCGAGATATCAATGAAGAAGTAAGACTTAAATACCGCTATCTTGACTTGAGACGATCACGACTTCAACAAAATATAAAGTTGAGAAATACCTATATGCAAATTCTTCGAAATGAGTTGCTTAATGATGACTTCATTGAAATTGAAACACCACTTTTGACTAAGGCAACTATGGAAGGTGCACGTGATTTTTTGGTTCCTTCACGATTTCAACCTGGAAAATTCTATGCACTTCCACAAAGTCCTCAGCAATACAAACAATTACTAATGGTTGCAGGGTTTGAAAGATATTTCCAATTTCCACATTGTTTGAGAGATGAAGATTTACGTGCTGATCGTGGTTTTGAGCATACTCAGCTTGATATTGAGATTAGTTTTGTAAATCGAGAGCAAGTCATGAAACGGATTGAAAACCTTGTGAAGACTGCTGTCAAAGGTGTTGGAGGTAAGTTGAAAGATGAAACCTTTCCTGTATTTACGTATAAAGAAGCTATGGAAAAATATGGAGCAGATAAATTTGATTTAAGAACTGAGGAAGAGAAAAAGGATAATGTCTTAGCATTTGCTTGGGTAGTTGATTTTCCATTCTTTAAAAAAGTTGATAAAGGTGATGCTGCAGAAATGCGTGATAGCAAGAGTGGGTGGACTTTTACACACAATCCGTTCAGTTCACCTCTCCCTGAGCATGAAGAATGGCTTTTAAAAGGAGAAAGAATTGATGAGATTATGACTGCACAATATGATCTTGTATGTAACGGGCTTGAAGTCGGTGGTGGAAGTATCAGAGCTCACAAACCAGAAGTACTGAAGGCCACCTACAAGGTCATGGGATATAGTGAAAAGGAAACTGAAGAAAGTATTGGACATATGTTGGAAGCTTTCACTTTTGGTGCGCCACCACACGGTGGAATCGCACTTGGTATTGATCGACATGTAGCTATTCTCAGTGGAGAGGATTCGATTAAGGAAGTCATTGCTTTTCCAATGACCTCAACGGGACGAACTGCTGTCACAAACGCACCCTCAGAAGTAAAAGATGAACAGTTAAAGGAACTAGGGATAAAGGTCGCTGCGTAAAATACCTCATTAGGATCAACTGTCTTTTTTTTGCTACTATTATTGATATGGCTTCAAAAAAGAAGAAAGTAATCAAGAAAGATCTTCATATTTTAAAAAAATATGATCATGATATTATTCTGATTTCTATTCCACTTATTCTTTTGGTTATTTTTGCTATTTTGTCTCAAGTTTCATCATATGTACAAGAATCTGTCAAAAGAGAAAAAATAGTAAAAGAATCTCAAACATTTAAAATTATTGATTATGGTTATTTCCTCAAACCTATTGAGCCTGCAATATCTGCGCAATCTGCAATCATCATTGATAGTAATTCCAAGGTCGTCACGTATGCAAAAAATCCGTCCTTGCGTTTCTCTATGGCATCGACAACAAAGATAATGACATCCCTTGTCGCACTCGATTACTTCAAACCATTAGATGTCCTGACAGTATATAGATCAAATGTTGAAGGAGTGAATGTGGGGTTTGAAGTAGGGGAACAACTTTATTTCGAGGACGTATTGTATGCAATGATGTTGCCATCTGGCAATGATGCAGCATATATCATTGCTGATAATTATCCGGGAGGGATTGATGGATTTATTGCAGCAATGAATAAAAAAACTGAAGAGCTTTATATGCCAAACACACGTTATGCAGATCCAGCAGGACTTAATGATGATGGAAATTTTACAACTGTTAACGATCTCGCACGGCTTGCATCATTTGCAATAACGCAACCCAAACTTGCTGAGGTAATGGGAACAAGATCTCGATTTATTATGGATGTTCCAAGAACAAAGTCTTATCAATTAGAAAATTTAAATAGACTACTGGGTGTCTATGGCGTTATAGCAGGTAAAACAGGGTATACAGAAGGTGCTGGTGGAGTTCTTGTGACACATTCTATAATAAATGGTCATTCATATATTGTTGTGGTTATGAAGAGTGATGATAGATTCGCAGATACAGAGACATTACTGTCATATATATCTAAAGATACACTTTATTTTTCTCCTGAGATTTTTAAATAATTTATTCTGAAGTTTGAGACTGTTTTATCGCTTGAACGTAAGCATAAAATCCATTTTTTCCTTCAAAAACATAGATTGGTTGAATATATTTCTGTTTTTCATTTGTTACATAATAGGCTAAATATGCATTTTTGATTGCAATTTCACTTGATGTTCCATAGTAGTTTGCGATATACGCTTTTCCATTTTTAAGTTCTTCGTAAGCCTCCTGAATTGATTTTATTGGATATGTTGATGAAATATCACTTATTTCTTGATGTGAAAATTGTCCTTCAAGGAGTGTGGTTGATGGACCACGATTTGCCAAAAGAAAGTAGAAGATTGAAAATGGAGGAAGTGGATATCTTATTGGGATTTCATCAAGATCTTTTTGAAAAAGATCGATTCTCGTAATTTGACCATTTGAAATACTTGTAGCAGGGAAAAGTTCATTGTTTTGAAGTGTAAGATATTGAGTGGTTGTTAAGTCGGGATCAAAATCAAGTGGATACAAATTTAGCGCCTTTAAAAATGTGGAAATCTCACCTAATGCTTGATTTGAACTTGGAGCTCCTTGGCTTGAGGTGACAACTGGATCTGCTAGGTAATTTGAGGAGATTGTAAAATCATTTGAAACAATATTATATGTAATTCTTTTGTTCGTAACATTTCTATCAATCCATGAGTAAACAGTATCAGTAATCTTTGTTTCAGCCAGTTCAAAGTCTACTGTAGCAAGTTTTTCACGAGTATCTCTGAGGTTGAGTAAATTTGGCTCTGGTTCTACAGTTTCAAATACTTTAATCCTATCTTGATAGGAAGGTAATTTTCCAGAAACAGTATCAATAACGTACGTAAATTTCTGATCAGTCTTAGATTTTGGGAATGATAATGGTGGAAGAGCACCAAATGCTGTTTCCGGTGGTGGTGGGACATCAGGGAAAACTGATTTATAAACGACTATAGATCCTCTAACTAGAAAAACAAGAATTATAATTGCAGTGATACCGATTCCACCCCATTTTAATATGTTTTTTGTAAGTTCTGTTGTGTCATGTAAACTGGGCATACCTTGAGTATAGGAAAGCTTCGAGCTATAATGCAAGAACGTTAGCTATGAATGATATTTCTCAATTAGTTAGAACACGTATTGCTCCTTCGCCAACAGGTGAAGATATTCATATTGGTAATTTATATACTGCTCTTATAAATTACATTACTGCAAAGAAGAATGGAGGGGTATTTATCGTTCGAATTGAAGATACAGATAGGACTCGACTTGTTGAGGGTGCTATGGAAAAAATTCTCTCAACACTTGAAAGATTTGGTATTGTCTGTGATGAAGGCCCAGGAAAAAATGGAGAATATGGTCCATATATTCAGTCGGAAAGACTACCACTTTATAAAAAGTATGCAGAAGAGTTGGTAGTGTCAGAAAAAGCCTATTATTGTTTTTGTTCAAAGGAAGAACTTGAAGTACTGAAGGAAAAAAATTTAAGTAGAAGACATTGGGATGTGTGTGAGGATAAAAATAACAAGGAGAGAGTATCAACTGATTTATATGTTATTCGCCTTAAGGTACCAGCAAACACTGAAGTAAAATTCCACGATATGATTAGAGGAGAGATAGTTATTAATACGGATCAAATTGATGATCAAGTTCTCCTCAAGTCTGATGGATTTCCCACTTATCACTTAGCAGTTGTTGTTGATGATTATCTCATGAAAATATCACATGTGATTAGAGCAGAAGAATGGATATCATCAACTCCCAAACATATCATACTTTACAATGCTTTTGGCTGGGACTTACCATTTTTTGCTCATGTTCCAATACTGAGAAATCCAGACAAAAGTAAATTATCAAAACGAAAAAATCCTGTTTGGGCTTCGTGGTATCTTGAAGAAGGTTTTTTACCTGAAGCAGTTCTTAATTATTTAGCATTAATGGGCTGGGGACATCCACAAGGAAAAGAGATCTTTACTCTCAAGGAGTTAATGGATATTTTCGATCTTAAAGATGTTCAGACAGTTGGTCCTGTTTTTGATATTGCCAAGCTTCGTTGGATGAATCAACAATATATCCAGCATTTATCAAAGGAGGAATTGAGTAAGAGGCTGCTTACTTTCTATGGAGAAAATAGAGATATTATTTCATTACTTGAAGGAGAAAAATCAACACTTCTTTTAGATATCATCAGTACTCGATTAAGTACTCTCAAAGAACTACTTCCTCAAGTTGAATACCTTTTTGCAAAACCTTCGCAAGATTTTATGACTAAAGAGTTAGGAGATCTTTCCTTGAAAATTCGTCAAAAGTTTGAAAATATTTCAGAAGCTGATTGGTCTAAAGAAGCACTTTTAAATGTGATGAAAGAGCTAATGAATCAGGAAAAAAATATAAAAATGTCTGATATTTATCTCCTTTTCACCGGTAGTAGCAAAGGATTACCACTGCCTGATATGCTAGAGATATTAGGTCGTGAGACAACACTTTCACGTCTTAGTCAGTAATATGCTAACTCCTCTTGCCCATATCATCTCACTACTTTTTAATCCAGTTGTTTTGCTTTTCCCAGTTCCATATCTTCTTGTTGTCAGAGAGACAGGAAATCCAGTATATGCTCTCAAATGGACAATTTTCTCCTTATTTTTTCTTGTTATTATTGGTATTTTTATGGGATATGCAGTGAGAAAAGGCTATTTTACTGATTTTGATGTTTCCAAGAGAGAACAAAGGCCGCTGCTTTTTCTCTTTATTTTTCTTATTTGTATTTTATATTTTCTTTCACTGCTTTATCTTCAAGGACCTGTTGTTCTTTTTATAATTCTTGCAGGTATTTTATGTAGTGTCCTTGTTTTTAGTTTTTTAAATACGAGAATAAAGGCAAGTATTCACTTAGCTACCGTTTCTGCACTCATTTTTTCTTTTAGTATGCTTTATAGTGATGTTTTTTTGCTATTATTAATATTAATTCCTATTGTTGCGTGGTCACGCATACATATAAAAAGACATACGTTTGAAGAGACAATAGTTGGAACAGCAACAGGAATTGTTATAACCTTTCTTTTTTATGTCTTATTTAAAATAGTATTGGGAATGTCTGTATCAGTATGATAAAACACAGAAAACTTATTGATTCTTTCGGTTTTGCAATTGAAGGAATTAGATATGCATTTGAAGAAGATCAAAATATAAAAATTCACCTGATTGCTGCAATTTTTGTTGTAATTCTTTGCATTCTATTTGATGTAACTGCTTTTGAGATGGGAATACTCGGACTAATGATACTTTTGGTTATTGCTGCAGAGATGATTAATACAGCGATTGAAAATATGGTAGATCTTATTACAAAGGAATATCATATTGAGGCAAAACGTGCCAAAGATGTAGGAGCGGGTATGGTCCTTGTAATCTCTGTAGGGGCCGCAATTATTGGGTTTTTGATATTTACTCCTTATATTCTCCGACTTTTTTAATTATTTTTCTGAAAGTAAATCATTGAGATTTACTTCATTGATGAATATCATAATTTTTTTACCATTTGTAAATTGTTGAATTGTTTTTTCAAGTTGAGCTTTCAGTCGAGGATTGTCGCAGACTCCTCCTAGCATTATTTCCCCTCGAAGTTTTACGACTATCTCATTTTCATTCTGAGTAATTGAGTCTAAAACAAGCTCTGAGTTTGATAGTGCACTATACAAACCATCGTCTTGCGGAATTTTTCCTTCAGAGCTGAGAAGGTACTCTAGGGTGGTTTGGAGCGGGTTTGTTGAGGAGATGGTATGTGGCAGTGCCACAAGGCTATCCCCACATCCAATGAGCTCACCATTTACTCCATTATCTTCTAGTAAAACATAAGAGAGATTGACCTCAATACTTGGAATACTCGGTGCAACAGTAGGTGTTGGAGTTGATCGGATAGAAGTGTCTTTTGGCTTCAAAAGTACTGAGACGAATAGTAGTCCGAGGAGAATAATTATTACTCCTATATACTTCTTCATGGTATTACGTATAATACTAGTGTATCTATCCAATTTGCAAGTTTGTTTACATTTATATTTACAATTATATTGTCAAATAATGGGTATTTACAATTATATTTACATATATGTTGACAATTAGTAAAATATTTGTTATAATAATGCAAAATGAGTCACTTTGAGCCACAATTTACATACACAGTAAGAGTAGTTAACGAACTCGCAAAGATTGAAAGACTGTATGGGCAGCTCATCTCAGAACAACTAATACCATCACTTGCTTTGAAGTTAACTCAAGAAAATCAAATGCTTGCAACTCATTTTTCTACAAGTATTGAAGGAAACCCTCTGAGTCCTCATGATGTTACCAATCTTATACTCGGTGATCAGGTCCCTTCGACTAAATCTGAAAAGGAAGTTAAAAATTACTTTTTAGTATTAACATTTATTTTTCAGCTGGCAAGAGAAAAAACACCGATTACACCTGCACTTACTGAAAAATTGCACGGACAACTCATGAAAGGTATAGATGAAAAGGTAGGGAGACTTCGAGATAGTGGAGTATTTGTTGGACATAAATCAGGCTCCGCTATGGTTGTCAAACATAACCCTCCATATCATACACGAGAGCAAATACAAGAAGCGCTCAAAGATCTTTATGCATGGGTAGAGAGAGACAAAGAAACTCACCCAATGATAAAAGCAGGAATACTCCACCACCAATTTGCCTATATACATCCTTTTTTTGATGGAAACGGACGTATGGCGCGTATTTTGACTGCATATTATCTGCTTATCAATGGCTATGAAGTTGCACGTTATTTTATACTTGATGATTTTTATGACATTGATAGACATCTCTATTCTGATTCACTCCATACCGCAGATAAAGGTGAGAAAACAATGTGGATTGAATATTTTTTGGAAGGAATTTCCTATTCACTTCAGGCAGCATTGGGAAGAATTTCGGAATTGAAAGAGTGGCAACTTGAGAATATCAAAGGAGAAAAAAGGGTGCTAGTCACAAGGCGTGAGGAAGAAGTTCTTGAAATTGTTATTAATAAAAAAGCTATTAAGACCTCAGATATTGAAAAAGATCTTGAAGTGACAAGACAACAGGGACATCAATTACTTGCCTCACTTGTCAAAAAAGGACTTCTGAAAAAGTATGGAAGTACTAAAACAAGTTATTATACACTTGCCAAATCATTAGAAGAAAATTAACTTTTTCGAATTACTTGAAGATATGATGCTTCATCCGTCTGATGAGCTGAGATGCTCACATCAAGTGCTCTATCGTAGAGTGCATACTCAATATCTTCAATAATGCCCATTAATTCATCTGGATCTATATCTTCAACACTAATTCTTATCTCACTTTTTTCTACTTAGTCCATATGACAAGTGTAGGAAAGCCAATGGGGTGTTGATAGTAATTACGTTGCTTTTTTAGTAAAATAACAGGATTCACTGCTGGATCGTCTAATGGTAGGACAACGGACTCTGAATCCGTTTATCTAGGTTCGAATCCTGGTCCAGCAGCTACATTTTTAGTATTGAATTATCTTAGAACAGTACTAGTCTCTTAGCAAATAATCTTCTGGATTTGAAACATTTGATATACTTCTGTTATGAAAAATAAGCCAATCGGTGTATTTGATTCAGGAATCTGTTGTTTAACAGTAGTAAAAGAAAATCAAAATACA
>JAUPUR010000027.1 GCA_030917445.1 Patescibacteria group bacterium
ACATACAGATACTGAGAAACAACAAATGAGAGGATACTGTCTCCTAAAAACTCAAGTCTTTCATTTGACTCAAGAATTGTTTTTGATTCGTTGAGATATGATCTATGAGTAAATGCTTGTTCAAAAAGAGCTGTATTAGATATTTGTGGTAGGTTCATGATTTTTTACAATATTTCCAAGAGCACCATTGATAAATGATGGACTGGCTTGTCCGCCAAACTCCTTTCCTAGTTCAACTGCTTCATCAATAATAACATTTGTTGGTTCTGTTTTCTCAATCATAAGTTCAAAGACTGCTTGTCTCAAAATTGCTAAGTCAATTTTATTTATTTTCTCAAGTGGGAATTCTGGAGCAGCTTTTTGAATCATTTCATCGATGAGAATTTTGTGAGAAAGAATAAGAGCCGCTCTTTCACTCACTGGTTGAGCATGAAATTCAACTTTAAAAAGTTCTTGAACGGTATGTTGCCTTTTTACATGGCGAGGATCGTTAGGCGTTTTCATGAGCTACAGTTTTTTTATCCTGCTCCAATGCCTTATAAAAATTTTTCAAACGATGAGAAATAGAAGGAACACCCAGTGAGATTGCTGCGCGTCTTTTTCCTTGTCTTTGTCTAGAATGTCTTTTCTTCGGTTCTTGTGGCATAGTTTTCCTTTAAAGGTTGTTATATTTTACTCTATTTTGCTTCTTTCTGCAACCTATTCACTTACATCAGTTCGTAACTTGAGTGATGTACTCAAAAACTCCGATTCCTTTTGCAGTTTTTCCTTGGCTTTGTACTAGTGAACCCTCACCTGACCCTAGGTACCACTGATAACTTTTTTTATCTGATTTATTGACAGCATTCGTATAGGGAAATCTCAGTGATTCGCCAATAGGATCATTGAGATTGACGATAAAAAGTGGTTCCGGTGGAGTCGCTCTGCCGGAAGCGGTAGTTGTACGAGTAATTGTTTGATTTAAAGTTTCTCGAATGCCAATTTGTCTATCCTGAATTGAAGATGTGGCATTTGGGGTTTTAAGTGCATCGAGATAATAAAATGTTCCATTTTCATCCCAGAAGATAGCCCATTCTGAGGTCAATGTTTCAGGAGTGCTCAGGAATGAAAGATCGGATGCATTAAAAGAGTATGTTCGCGCATAGAAGATATATGCTTGTTCTGCCTCTTTATTGATAGTGAGTGTTCCCGTTCCTTGGTATATAAATTTTGTTGATCCAGGAAGACTTTGAACACTGATTTCATCTTGAAGTCTTTTTGATGTTATGACGACATTTTGACTATCAAGTGAGAGTGTAGCGATGTCTTTCGTTGCATTTAGTTCAATAATTGTTGCATCGTTCCATGATCTTAGGAGGGGGTTTGCAATGACATTTGAGTTTGAGAGTGTATTTGTCACTGTTTTTCTCACCCATTCTTTCCCATTGAAATAATTTACTTTTAAATACTGAGTGTAATTTCTTTCCTGTTCAATACGTGATATTGAAAGAATAGCTGTTTTGTAAGGTGCAGATTTACTAATTGCTATATAAGTATCGTCAAAATATTGCTTGCGTGGAAGAAATTTTATAGTACTGCCAATCACTTCTGAGAATGGAGTGGGAGTTGGTGTAATTGCTACAAGCGGTGTCGGTGTTGGTGTCGCTGTAGGTACTGTTGTTAGTGGTTGTGGAGAGTCAACTGCTCCACGGAGGAAAAATCCACTAAAAAAAACAAGAAGAACACCTACAATTGCTAGGCCAATAAGAAATTTTTTTGGAAAAAGATTCAGTGGACTATCTGTTGGAACCTCATTTTTTTCGTTTACTGGAGTAAGTGCTGGGTTAGGTTGAAGTGTATACGATGAATCAGGCATACACTAAGTGTAGAAGTGGGAAACTGCTTTGTCAATTCTAGTCAGGAGAGACTTTTTGCAGAAGATAAGGTTGGATTTTTGCTTGGAGGAGTGGTGAGAGTGTAGATATCTCTCCAATGTCTTCGGTCGCTCTTTTTGCTTTGTCTAGAAGTTCTCTGTCACTAAATTTTGCTATTTTAAGGAGTCTCACTCCTGATTGTTTTAGTCCATATATTTCT
Source organism: Patescibacteria group bacterium (assembly GCA_030917445.1). Lineage (GTDB taxonomy): Bacteria > Patescibacteriota > Microgenomatia > Levybacterales > UBA12049 > JAUPUR01. The sequence continues at coordinate 2,074 of JAUPUR010000027.1, forward strand.
CCTGGTCCTCGGAGTTCAAGGTCATATTCAGAAAGTTCTGCTCCGCTTTTCATGCTTTCCATTGCTTTTAATCTTTTTAGTGTGATTTCAGAACTCGATTCAGTAAAGAGTAGACAATATGATTGTTTGTCCCCTCTTCCCACTCTTCCACGAAGTTGATGAAGTTGTGAAAGTCCAAATCTTTCAGCTCCTTCAATGAGTATGATTGTTGCGTTTGAGATATCTATTCCTACTTCTACGACAGGAGTAGCGACAAGAATATCAAATTTCTTTTGCTTAAATTCATCAAGGACCGTGTCTTTTTCTTTTGATCTCATTTTTCCATGGAGAAGTCCAAGTGAAAGGTCAGAGAATATTTCTGTTTGGAGCCTTTCAAATTCTTTTGTTGCTGCTTTAATTGTTGAGGCATTCTCTGACTCTTCAATAAATGGGCATATAATAAAAACTTGAGAGTCATTTTCTTGAATTTCTTTTCTTATCCAGGCATAGGATGCAAGTCTTTTTTCCTCTGGAACGAGCCATGTTTTGATGGTTTTCCTTCCTTTAGGCATATCATGAAGGTATGTGAGTGCAAGGTCAGAATAAAGTGTAAGTGCTGCAGTACGCGGAATTGGTGTCGCTGTCATCGTCAATAGATGTGGTCGATTACCTTTTTCTCTCAATATTCCTCTTTGCTCAACCCCAAATCGTTGTTGTTCATCAATAACAATAAGACCAAGTTTGTTAAAAGTGACATTTTTACCCACAAGTGAGTGGGTACCTACTGCAATATCAAATGTTTCCTCAATTTTATTTTTAGATGTTGAGCTAGTTGCCAAAACAACTTTAACTCCTAGTGGTTTAAGAAGCGATGAGAGTGTTGCAAAATGTTGTTGAGCAAGAATTTCAGTTGGTGCCATTAACGCACCTTGAAAACCATTGAGGTATGCAAGATAGAGTCCACACGCAGCAATAATAGTCTTGCCACTTCCCACATCCCCTTGGAGAAGTCTATTCATAACAGTTCCGCCTTGAGTATCATGAGTTATATCTTCTACTGCAGTCTGTTGTGAAGGTGTCAGTTCAAAAGGAAGTGTTTTGAGAAAAGCATTCATTTTCTCAGAAAATGGTTGAAAGTGGATTCCTTCTTGAGTTTCTGACCAGAGTCGCTTTCGTTCCCTAGCTGCAAGTTGAAGGGTAAATAGTTCATCGAATGCGAGTCTTTGTCTTGCTTTTTCTGTTTCGTCAAATGATTGAGGATAATGAATGTGCCAAAGAGCGCTTTTAATATCCATAAAGGCATATTTTTTGAGAATTGAATTTGGTAAGTATTCTTCAATTTCAGATTCCATGGATTTGAGGGTGGAAAAAATGTGTTTTCTGACCATTTTGGAAGAAAGTCCTTGTGTTACGGGATAAATCGGAATTATTCGTCCTGTATTGACAAGCTCTTCCCCACTTGCCAGTTCATATTCAGGGGAAATAATAGCATTTTTTCCAGAGAATTTTTCAATTCTACCTGCGATGGAAAGTTCTGTTTGCAGCTTTAAATTTTTAATAATGTACGGTTGATTGAACCAGAGCAGGAGTAGCTCACCTGTTCCGTCGGAGAGAATAATTTTTTGAATGGACTTGAATCGACGAGTATAGCTATTTTTTGCATCAATAATCGTTCCTCTTACTGTGACTACTTCACCCTCTTGGAGTTTGTCGATAGAGCTTATGATTGAGTAATCCTCATATCTACTTGGAAGATGGAAAAGAAGATCAGAGAATGTGTTGAGACCTAATTTATCGAATTTTTTGGTGTATCGTTTGAGGACAGCACCACCCTGTGAAAGAGGGGTTGTTAAATGCATACATTAACCAATGAGCAAAACTGCAAATGGCAAGAAGGACGAGATGATGAGTGCACCGAGTGCAATAACCATGATAATTCTGAATGCTTTTTGATGAGTTCGAATGAAGTCCATGAAAGTATTATACTAGGCCTTTTTCAGTTTGACAATTTTTCTCTTTCCTATCTTCAAAATCATACCATCTTTAACTGCAATCATACTTTGGGAGTCAGTCACTCTTTCATCATTGACGACAACTCCACCTTGTTGGAAAAGTCTTTTTGCTTCGCTTTTTGAGGAAGCAAGATTAAGTTCTACGAGAAAATCTTCATTAATATATTCTTCATCGTCAGCCGATAGCTGTACTTCTTCAATGATTTCTGGAAGTTCTCTTTTTTGTACTGTATTTTCAAAATGCAAAGCAGCAGCTTGCGCGCTTAAATCTGAGTGCAACTCTGTGACAATACGGTGTGCGAGTTCTTTCTTGAGGATCATTGGATGTTCTCCCCCTGTCAGTCTTTTTTTGAGAGTTTCAACAGCTTCAAGTGAGGTTTGTGTAGCAAGAAGAAAGTACTGGATAATTAAATCGTCTTTAATTGCCATTACTTTTGCATACATATCTTCTGGTGAGTCTTGAAGCCAAATAGCATTTCCCCATGATTTACTCATTTTCCTTCCATCTGTTCCTTCAAGAAGTGTCGTAGTCATTACGAAAGATTCTTTTTGGCGAAGATCTTTTTGAAGAGTACGTCCTGCTTGCATGTTAAATGTCTGATCTGTTCCACCAATCTGAATATCTGTGTCCATAAAATAGCTGTCATATCCTTGCATGACAGGATAGAGAAATTCATGAAGTCCAACTCTCTTATTTTCATCAAGTCTGCGTCTTATGAGTTCTCGACCAACAAAATCACCAACTGAGAAGTGTTGTGCAAGTGAAATGACGTCTGAAAACCCTAATGTATTTAACCATTCACTATTGAATTTTAATGATACTTTCGAAAAATCAACAATTTTTTCAGCTTGCTCTTTATATGATTTGAAATTATCTTGTATTTCTCTTGTTGTGAGTACTGGACGCTCAGAATCCTTGTCAGAGGTATCGCCTATGAGTGACGTGAAATCTCCGATTAAAAATGTTACATTGTGTCCGAGATTTGAGAAGGCTTGCAATTTCCTCAACTGAACAGCATGGCCAAGATGGATACGTGTTGCTGTGGGATCTATTCCAAGATAGACATTGAGTTTTTTGTCACTTTGAAGAAGTTTGCTCAACATATCCTTTCCTGGAATAATGTTCGCAACACCCCTATATAAAATGTCGTCAATCTGGTCCATAGGCTCAGTATAGCATAGTGAAGTTCAGAAATGAGATATTTGTTATAATGAGTAAATGCTAGATTACCGCCCTCGACGAAGACGTCGTCAGCAGAAAAAATTTGCACTTCCAGCATTTCTTTCCCTTTCAAATGTTTCTCTATGGAGTAAGGTAACAAGAGTCGCGTTGTTTGCTTTTATTGCGTCAATTATTGCAGTTCCTTTGATGTTTTTTTGGTTTAGTCGTGACCTCCCTACTCCTGGAGAGCTAGTTGAATCAAAGTATGCTGATGCAACACGTATTTATGATAGACATGGTGAGTTGTTGTATTCTGTCTACCAAGATCAGAACAGAACATATGTTGAGCTAGACAAAATGCCTGAGTACCTTAAAGAAGGAACAATTGCTATAGAAGATAAAGATTTTTATACAAATAAAGGATTTTCACCTATTGGTTATGTGCGTGTATTTTGGAATGCACTCCGCGGTCGTGGACTTGCAGGTGCATCAACAATTAGTCAGCAATTAGTGAAGGTAGGACTTTTGTCACCTGAACGGACACCAACACGAAAATTGAAAGAACTTATCCTTTCAATCCAAGTTAATAATAGATTTACCAAAGATGAAATTTTA
>JAUPUR010000003.1 GCA_030917445.1 Patescibacteria group bacterium
ACCAATAACATTGTTCTCAGAAAGTGCAGCAATAATTGAAATTCGAGGATGCATTATTTTTTCTTTTTTTTCTCAAAAAGACCACCAGCAACAGTTAACTCGCCTTTCAAATTAGGATGAGGGTCATAATTTTCAAGTAATACATGCTCTGGTCGAAAATCGTCAAGTTTTTTCACTTTTTTATCAATAGTGACAGTGGGGAATGCACGTGGCTTGCGCGAAAGTTGCTCTTTAACTTGTTCTATATGATTTTCATAAATGTGTGCATCACCAAAAGTATGGATAAATTCACCTGGTTCTAACTTAAGAATTCGAGCAAGAATGATTGTTAATAATGCATAACTTGCGATATTAAATGGAACACCGAGAAAGAGATCTGCACTTCTTTGATAAAGTTGTAAGTATAACTTACCGTCTTTTTGACTGACTTGGTACATGTTATGGCAAATTGGAAATCGATTTGCATCTTTTTTCAAAGCCATTGTATATAAATATTTTGGATCCCAAGATGTAACAATGGCATTTCGAGCATCCGGATCTTCGGTTAGCTCATCGATAACCCACCCAAGTTGATCAATGGTGCGTGCAGTTCCTGTAGGCCATCTTCTCCAACTTTCTCCATAAATATGCCTCAATTCTCCCCATTTTTTAGCAAATACTTTATTCTCTGCTATTTTTTGAATAAATTCTTCTTTTGTAATTTTTGATGTCTTATTTTTTTCTTTAAAAATTTTGTAGGGATAGTCGTCCCAAATATGGACATTATTATCGACGAGGTATTTTATATTTGACTGTCCCGACATGAACCAATAAAGTTCATGCAAAACCCCTTTCCAGTACACTTTTTTTGTGGTAAGAAGTGGAAATCCTTTTGAAAGATCATAGCGAGTCTGTCGTCCGAAAAGACTATATGAGACAGCTCCAGTCCCTCGATCAACATTTTTAATTCCAGTATCTAGTACTTCTTGAAGTAAATCGAGGTATTGGTATTCAGGGTGTTGTTTTTGCATTCTATACTTGTACTTCTTTTTTTGTGGCTGTTACTCTCCCACCTTGCCACTGTCCACGATACATATTGCCACCACCTTCTACTTCTGAAAATTGAATATGTACTATACGAGCACCCATCTCAATAGTCACTGGAACAGTGCCTTCATTTTTTAGACCAAAATTGAGTCCACCACTATATCCCGGAGGTACATTTCCAGTTCTAATAAAAAGTCCACTTCTGTAGGTTGTTGAACGAGGTGTGATACTTGCTGTAAGCTCTTGAGGCATATTGACAGTCTCAATTGTTTTTATAAGATAAAAATCACCAGGATTTATAACTATACTTTTCTTTTCACTTTCACTATAGTCACAAACCAACTCCACATCCGCTGTCTTTCTTTCGGTTTCACCCAAAAATGCGTCTCCAGCAATTTTATAGACTTCACCAAGCCTGAGATCAAATCCAGCACCTTCAGGATTGGTTAGTTCACGTTCGGAAAGATTTTCAACTAATTTTTTTTCTTTAACAAGTTGTAGTAATATTGTTGGTCCAAGAATCATAATTTTATTGAGGAATTACTGAGTATTTGTACCATATTTTTAGTAACTTCATCAATAGATCTCTCTGCATCAATATATTGAAATTCATCAGGAAACTCATCTCTCAAAAAAGCATATCCTCGAGCTACTGCTTCAAGAACATCTTTTTTTTCATAAATATCTTTATTTTCTTTCTTACTCATTCTCTCAAGTGCTGTCGAGATACTTACATCAAGATAGAACGTCATATCAGGAACAAAAAATTGAAAATGCGTTGAAAGAAGTCCATTGGCAACCATAAGGCTTTGTGCATAGATGCGATCAATTTCTTTTTTTGTATCAAAAAGTCCATATGCAACGGAAGAGTAACAATGAAATCGATCAGTTATGACTATCTCACCTTTCTCGAGTCTGGGTACGATCTCTTCATTTACCAACATGGTGTAATCAGCTGAAAAAAGATACTGAAAGGCTTCTTGAGGGATTTTCTTTTTACCAGACAGAATTGACGCATTTAACTCTGCTAAAAGACCACTTTCTTTTCTGGGAAAATGAAGAACACTTGCAACTTTTCCAGAGGCATTGAGATGATCACAGAGGATTTGACTCTGTGTTGTTTTTCCAGATCCATCAATACCCTCAAGTGCAAGAAAGAATCCTGGTAATTTGTTTTTTTTAAGTGACGTTGGGAAATTGACTAAATAAGTCATTCAGTATGATCTGCAAAATATCCTCTATACTCCTCTGGTAGTACATCTGCGATCGGTCTCATAATATCATCGATTACGGCTTGTCGCAAAGATTTAAATTGCTTGTCTTGATGAGTTGCAAGAAGTGAAGGAAAATCAATTGGCTCACAAAAAGTCACTGAGTAACTTCCTCTTCTTGGTAATCCACCTCTTGGAAGAATATTTTGAGTACCATTTATCGCGACAGGAACAACAATTTCAACGCCTGTTTGTTCAAAAAGTGTTGTCACAGAGGAAAGTGGACACATCATTTTCCTATGTGCTTTTGCACGGGTTCCTTCTGGAAAAATATTTACTAAATATTTTTGATCTAAAGCCTCTCTCATGGCCACTGGAGCTGTCTTACCCAGTGTTCTTCTCAATTCTTTTTCCTCATCGTTTTGAGGAGCATCATATGGTGGCCATAACCTGATTCTATTTTGTGATTCAGAAAACCAACTTGAAAATACCCCTTTCTCAAGTCGAATTCCAAACATATGAAAAATCTTATCTGCAATATCATGGTAACCTGCTTGCTCCAGAGACTGATCAAGTGCAACAGCATCAAGATGCGCTTCATGACGTGTCGCAAAGACAATTCTTTTTCCTTCTTCTGATAATTCTTTTACTCGCTGAATTTGCTCAATACCATTTACTGTTAATTCACGGGTAAAAATATGTCCAACAGCATCCGAAACACGATGGAGACGTTCATTGCGTGGGATCATCCCAGTTCTCGTCTCTATTGGACGACGCAACGAATCCTTCACAGATGAATTAATTGAAGAAAATATTTCTTTTGACATGTTTCATGAGGCAGAAAATCTATAGGATGTAGATTATAATTTATTTTTGATCGAGGTGCAAACGACTTTCTTGAGGACCTGACTGAATCGCATATTTCGCTTTCTTCTTTTTCGTATATGGAGTTTCAGCTGGACTTGAGAGCTCTTCAAATGTCATTGCACAAATCCTCATTCCTGGATACAAAGCAACCGCAATGTTACTTAAATTACCAAGCTCGAGAACTGGATTGCCATCCCATCCTGGATCAAAAACAGATGCCGTTGAGTGCACAACAATCCCAAGTCTCCCCAGAGACGATCTCCCTTCAAGTCTTCCTAAAAGATCAGGACTTATTGTCACTTTTTCCATAGTGACAGCAAGCACAAAATCACCAGGCTGCATAATAAATCTCTCCCCATTTTTTACACGTATCTCACGCGTAATATCTTTAGACTGTGATTTATCACTTGGATCAATAAACGGATGCTTGCTGTGTTCAAATACCCGAAAAGCATTCCCAAGGCGCAAATCGATAGAACATGAACCCAATTGTTCTTTGAGATCAAGTTTGGGACTTACTTTAATTCGTCCCGTCTTCAAAGCCTTTTTTATGTCTCCATCAGATAAAACCATAAAAGTAGTCTACCATATGATATTTTTCTTGCAAAGCGATCGCGCGTTATTGACAATTTGAGGTCTACTCATTTACGCTGTATATAAGGATATTTTTACTCACTTTATGTGGCAAAAAGTTGCAACCATCAAACCAAAATATATTTTCTCAGCCCTTGGGTTTGCGCTCATCGCTGCTGCTGTTCCCCTCACACTCAATCTCAATCAACAAGAACAGGACATTAGACAACGTGCAGCAGAACCAACTCCTGTCGTTTGTACCGCAGATCAACCGACAGATACCATGCTTATCTTTGACGCCTCAGGAAGTATGAAAGAAGAAACAAGTGCGACGGATCCAACTCCACGTATTGAACGAGCTCAAGCTGCAGCTACTGCCTTTGTTGATAGGATGGCACAACGAACAGCATCTCCTCGACATCTGATCGGTTTTTCCAAATTTAATTCCATGACTGAAGTCACCCTCGAACAAGAAATGACCATTGATTACACTCGAGTAAAGACAGCAATTGCGAATACAACATTTGCGAGCGATACATGTACGGAATGTGGCCTCAAGGATGCTCTTGAAGCGTACAAGAGAGATGATAGGTCAAATGTAAAAAATGTAGCTATATTACTCTCTGACGGTGGAGCTACTAGATATATCGGAGCGCAACCTCCATTCACAACTGATACACACCGAGAGGCTGAAAGACGTTCAGTCATCGCAGCTGAAGAAATGTATAACCAGTATAAAACAACTATTTACACAATTGGTTTTGGAACAGATGTGAGAGATGGCTTCCTCAAAGAAATTGCAACCAAAACTGGAGGAAAATATTACTTTGCTCCTGACGCAGCAACTCTCAACCAAATTTATCAAGATATTCTTGTCATCATTGGAAAAGGAGAAATTACTGGAAGAGTATTCAATGATATCAACAGAAATAATATCTATGATGGATCTGACCAACTACTTGCTGATCAAACAATAGACCTTATCAATCCTACAACTGACGCACGCATGAAGACTATAACAACAGATGATTCAGGAAATTATCGATTCTCAAGCGTTTGTGATGGGAGTTATGAGGTTCATGCTCGACCCTTTGGCCAATGGACACAAATCTCGCCTCAAAATCCTGACTATTATCCACTCACCATTGTTGGAGGAAGCGTTGAAGCAAACAAAGATTTTGGATTTGGCATTGTTCCAACCAATACCCCTACGCCAACACCTACTCTCACTCCAACACCTGTACCTAACGTCACGACATTGCAATTCACAGTATTCCTTCATGGACTTGGAAATGCAGGAGATAATGCCAACCCAAACAGTTCAAGTTTGAGTAACAAAAATCCTATCAGACGAGAAAGACCTATGACAGTTGAGATTTTCAACAATGAAAATCAAAGAGTTTTTGAAAAAGATGGAATACTTGTCTACAACTCTTCAGCTGGGAATTATACTGGGTCTATAAACCTTGGAGAAAACTTTTCAACAGGGTACTACACAGTTAAAATCACGTCTGAGCAATATCTGACTCGACGTATACCATTGACGCTCAATATTAGAGGTAATCAAAGAAATACTGTCCCCACAGTAAATCTCGTGACCGGTGACGTTGTCGGTGACAATGCACTCAATATTCTTGATTACAATATCATTGTAGGATGCTATAGTGATTTTGCTGCCCCAGTTGCTTGCAGCTCACAGAATAAATCATCTTCAGACATTACAGATGATGGGAAGGTCAATCAGTTTGATTACAATCTTTTTTTGAGAGATCTCTCAGTACAAAATGGTGATTAAATATGAATAAAAAAAATCTTATTATTTTAGCTCTTCTTGGCATCATAATCGTTGCAATTCCACTGACTGTCTTTTTCAGTCAACAACAACAAGATATTAGACAACAAGCAGCAGGGACAACGACGCTCACTTTCAACCCCGCATCAAATGCATCCTCCCCCATCAATAAAACAATCAATGATCCATTTTCCCTTGAAATGATGGTAAATCCAGCCGACAACGAAGTTTCTGTCGTTCGTTTTGAAATCACTTACGACCCGACAAAAGTAACTCTAGATTCAAATCCTTTTTCACTCAATACACTTGCGTTTCCAACAATGCTTGAAGGACCCATTTTTTCCTCAGGAAAAATTGCTGGGACAGTCACCATCGGCTCTGATTACTCAAAAGCAGTTAAAACTCTCACTCGCGTTGCAACAATAAAATTTAAAGCAATTGGAACAACCGGAGCAACACCAACTGTTGTTGCATATACAATTAATGCACAAGTGCTCTCAGTTGGTAGTAATGATGAAGCTGCAGAAAATGTTCTCTCAAGTACCTTGCCTGCATACATACGTATCAGTGCAGTTCCAACACCTACACCAACATCTACCCCAGTACCAACAAGTACTCCTATCCCAACGCCAACCTCTATCCCTCCTACACTCACACTTGATGCAGACCCAGATATTGTTTCTTATAACGGAAGCTCTCAACTTATGTGGACATCCCAAAATGCAACATCATGTACTGCCTCAAATGCATGGTCAGGGATAAAAGCACTCAGTGGTAACCAGAGTACCGGTCCATTAACAACAGCAAAAACCTACACACTTATTTGTACTGGACCAGGTGGATCTGTAACCCGTTCTGTAACTATCACCGTTCTTTCCCAACCAACACCAACTCCAACCAGAACTCCAACACCTACATCCACACCTGTACCAACGAATACACCTATGCCTACAGCTACACCTGTTCCTCAAGCAACTCGATTTAATATAGTCGCTTACATGCATGGCATTGGAAATAGTGGAGATAATGCTAACCCAAATTCTTTCTCACTGAGCAATAAAAACCCTGTGCGATCTCAAAGAACTGTCACCGTTGAGGTGTTTGATGCGACGGATACACTCGTCCTAAGTAAATCGGGTCTCGTTGGGTATAATTCTGGAACAGGCAATTTCACAGGTGTCGTCGATATGGGTCAAGCGATAACTCCAGGTCAATACAATGTTCGTATCAAATCTCCTCAGTACCTCAAGAGAAGAGTGCCAGGTATCCAAACAATTGATTCAAATACAACAACCAACCTTCCAACATTTACATTTATCACCGGAGATGTTGTAACAGATAATGCACTCAATATTCTTGATTACAATGTCATTGTTGGATGCTATAGTGACTTCGCACCTGCAATTTCCTGCACTCCACAAAAGAAATTAGATGCAGATCTCACAGATGATGGGAAGGTCAATCAATTTGATTACAACCTCTTCCTTCGTGATCTCTCAGTACAAATCGGAGACTAATAATTTTAACTAAACGGTATTATGCAAAAGCTTAAGTCCTCACCAATTCTTTTTATTTCACTTTTACTCATAGTTATAGCGATCCCTCTGACTCTCTTTCTCTTGAACCAACAACAAGACATTAGGCAGAAAGCAGCAGGAAATGCAGATCTTACTGTTACGACATTTCAATTAACCGATGCCGGAGGAAATGTACGAACTACATTTTATCCTGATGAAGATATTTACGTTCGAGTAATAATTAAAAATCAAGGCAGCGAGCAAGGCTTATCTGCTGATGGTGTAACTATAAGTCAAATTTACTCCCATTCACCCTCCCCAGCTGCATTTAATTCTACTTCAGATGTGGGGATAAATTTAAGAAATGGACAATTTGGAGCCGGATCTCAAAATACATATGAGAGTCGCATCACGGGGAGCAACCAAAGCGCATATACAACTGTTCCATATAGTCAAACATCATCAAGAAAGTTATCATGGCGAAAAAGCACCGCAAGCACGTACACTGCACGCGTTCTATTAAATTCAAATAAGGCCGTAACCGAAACTAACTATGATAATAATCAAGCAACGGTAACTTATACTGTTGCTCCCTTTTCCACATCAGCAGAAGATGGTGGTGCAACACTAACAAAACCTGCTGACTTTGATAATTGGCCATGCACTGTGCGAACAGCTGCGAATTATCCTGGAGTTACAGGCTGTGTCCAGCAAATTCGTGATGCAACTGCAAACGTTAAAGGAAAAATCACGAATAATACATCTTCAACGATCACTGTAGCACTTGCGTCATACAAAGCATATTTACCCTATGTGGCTTCAACATGTACCAAAACTGAATGTCCTGATGAATGGAAATGGTCATGGACTCAAACATTTTTTAGAGCTAAAAGATACTCATTACCGGCAGGAAAGACTGTCTATCTCTCAACAAGTGTCCCTTCCTGTACATGGCAGGCTGATGTTTTTGTCAATGGTATTCCTTTCTCTTTCCATCCTTTAATTGATACATATTCGGGTGATTTGAGATATATCGATGGATGGTATCACTTCTATCCATCCTACAATCAATCTGCAGCAACTTTTTGTCAACCTATCATACCGACACCAACAGCAACGCCAACTATGACTCCGACTTCAGCACCTACTCCACTTCCACCAACACTTACACTGGGTGCAGATCCTGATATTGTTTCATACAACGGAAGTTCTACACTCATGTGGACTTCAACAAACACCACTTCTTGTACTGGTACCAATGGATGGACAGGAACGAAATC
>JAUPUR010000028.1 GCA_030917445.1 Patescibacteria group bacterium
TTAAATGTTGGGGAGCGATGTAAGTCATTTTTACTTAAGATTTTTTTTACTTCTCTCAGCTCCTTGACAGTTCTCACAAAAGGAATCATCAGTGAGAGATTTTTAAGATTTAATTTATTTCGAACATACTTAATCGCTTCTAACTCTAATTCAAAAACCTCTGCATCATGGATATAACGAAATGCTCCTCTATACCCAAGCATAGGATTTGGCTCTACAGGTTCGTATTCTTTCCCTCCAACAAGTCCTCTATATTCATTTGTTTTGAAATCAGAAGCACGATAGACGACAGGACGTGGGTTAAAAGGAGTACAAAATTCTTCTAAAGCTTTGGCCAGTGTTTCAACGAAGAGTTTTTTCTTGCCATCATGAATAAGTTTTTTTGGATGAGTTCCAATATTTGCCATGATAAATTCTGCACGTAGAAGTCCAATTCCATCAACGTGTCTAGCAGCTACTTTTGCTGCGAGGTCAGGCTGAGCGAGGTTGACGTACACTTTTGTTGCTGTTTTGATGTTTTCTGAGACGACAATATTTTGAACTGATGAAACACCTGCTGTGCCGCCTTTATATATTTCACCTTTGGCACCATCAACTGTCACAACCGCGCCAGTTTTGAGAAGTGACGTTGCTTTCTCGGTTCCAACGACTGCAGGAATACCTAGTTCTCGTGAGACAATCGCCGCGTGAGATGTTCGTCCACCTTTATCAGTGACAATTGCGACAGCTTTCTTCATTCCCGGTACATAGTCGGGGTTTGTTTGGGATGCCACAAGGACATCACCAGGCTTTATCTTTGCAATATCATGCATGGAATTAACGATGACAACAGGACCTGATGCAATGCCAGGTGATGCAGGTGCTCCAGTAAGAATGAGAGGTAAATCAACTTTTTCAGCAGGTTTGATCTTTTTAGGATCAGAAATTGTCGTGATCGGACGTGTTTGGACAATATAGACTTTTCCATTTGCTACGGCCCATTCACTATCCTGCGGAAAATAGTAATGTCTTTCTAGTTTTTTTCCAAGGGCAGCGAGTTCGAGAATGATGTTATTTGAAATCTTTTGTTTGCTCCCTTCGTCCTTTTTAATTTTAACGTCCTTATTTTGTCCTTTTACTCTATCAAGTTTTACTTCTTGTAAAGCAATAGATTTCTGAATGATTTTAAGTTCATCTTTATTTACTTCATAGTGATCCGGAGTTACCTGACCTTGAACAATCATTTCACCAAGTCCGTAAATTGCTTCAATAACTATTTTTGTTTTGTCATTAGTAACAGGATCAATAGTAAACATAATGCCTGATTTTTCTGAAGCAACCATTTCTTGAACAACAATTGCAATTCCAACTCTAAAATGATCAAAGTTTTGTTCATGTCTGTAGAAAATTGCTCGGGATTCAAAGAGTGATGACCATGCTTGTCTGATTTTTAAAATAAGATCTGTCTCTCCATGAACGTTGAGAAATGTTTCTTGCTGACCAGCAAATGAAGCACCAGGAAGATCTTCAGCTGTAGCGGAGGATCTCACTGCAACGAGAGCATCATCAAGTGGTCCACTTAATTTTTTATAAGCTTTAAAGATCTCTGCCACAAGTTCGTCGCTCATATTTTCTTGCATCATCATTTTTTTGATATGCGATGAGACTTGCATAAGTGACTCTGAGTTATCAAAGTTAATTGTTCCTAAAAGATGTTTTATTTTTGTGGCTAAATTATTTTCTTTAATAAAAGCAAAATATGCATGTGAAGTAACAATGAAACCGTTTGGAACAGGAAAATGTGCCTGGGTCATTTCTCCCAGATTTGCTCCTTTCCCACCTACATGAGGTATATCATCTTTGTCTACATCTTTGAACCATAAAATAGAGGAATTAGGCATTACTTATTATTATGTGATGAAGCCGAAGAATAATCAAGTCGAGGATATTTCTCGTTGACAGATAGCCTCAGTCATTCGTATAGTTAAGTAAGCAGAGCACATCTGCTTTTACTCTATGGAAAAATCAGATCTTGAACAATTTAAATCACTCTATCTCTCAACGGGGAAAGAGTATATTGAAAAGTTAAAGCAGTCAGTAGAGGTGCTTCGTCAAGATCCTACTCGTCAAGAGTCGCTCGATTCTTTTCATATCAGTGCACACTCACTAAAAAGTCAGAGTCTTGTCATGGGTTTTGTCTCAACGGGCGAACTTGCACATTCACTTGAGAGGTTTGCTCGATCTTTAAAAGAAAAAACTCTCGCTTTTCCAGTAGAACATACAGAGAAAGTAACAAAAATTATTGCTGAGCTTGAGGGATCTCTCAACCACATTGAAACGATAGGAACAGAAAATGAAATGAAACAAAGTATTCAAGAATTTGAGGAGGTTATAATCAATCTATGAAATTACTTCTCATTGAAGATGATGTTTTTTTTCAAAAATTTTATTCTTTTAAGCTGAGTGAACAGGGTTTTGAGATTATCACTGCTCAAAATGGAGTAGAAGGTTTAGAGCGAATTCGCACTGATCATCCCGATCTTGTTTTACTTGATCTCATTATGCCTATCAAAGATGGATTTGGTGTACTTGAAGAGAAAAAGGAAGATCCAACAATTTCATCTATACCAGTACTTATTTTTTCTACCCTTGGTCAAGAAGATGATATTAAAAAGGCTATAAATTTAGGAGCGAGAGATTATGTCAATAAAAGTTTTTTCGATTTTGATATTTTACTTATGAAAATAAAATCAATTCAGTAAGATGTCATTTTCTGCCCTATGCTCATAACTGATGAACAATTAAAATCACTCCTGGTGAGTACAAAAATTACTGACTTGCAAACTCTTGCAACTGTTGAA
>JAUPUR010000029.1 GCA_030917445.1 Patescibacteria group bacterium
GCTAGTGTCGTTTTGCTCTGTGCACTTGATGGTTCTTGAGCATCACCTGTACCAATATACAAATATCCATCAGGTCCGAATTTGATCCGACCACCATTGTGATTTGATGCACCAGGAATTGCATTGACGACGATTTCTTCTTTGCCAAAAGTATCATTGTCATATGCCATCCTCACCACGCGATTGAGTGTATTTTCGCCATTTTGTGAATAGGTGTAATAAAGATATACATATTTATTCATTGAAAAATCTGGATGAAGAGCAATTCCTAAAAGTCCACCTTCTCCCGCCTCTTTGACAGCACTCAATGTTGCAACAGGTTCATCTTTAAGCTGGTTCTCTTTTGAAATTAGTCTAATTGTCCCTTTTCTTTCAGTAACCAACATTCCACCTTCAGGAAGAAGTGCAATTGCCCATGGAGTATCTAAATTTTCAGCCAAAACACTCAATCTCTCAGCACTCTCACTGCTCCCTGTTGGAGTTGAAGTAACAATTGGTGCCTGACTACTGAGTCTTTTAAAAGTTGGAGATGAGATGAAAAAGACTATAGTCAGGATAATGAGTAAAAGGAGTATAAATGTAATGATTTTTTTCATAGAAGCTCAAAGATCTTTTCTGTTTTTTGTATTTCGTCACAAATACCTTCAATATGTGGATGCTTTGAAATTTCAGAACTATTCACCCACAAATAGTCTGTAAAAGCACCTTTCTCAAGTATAACTTTACCAGATTTATACAAAGAAGCAAATTTCACAAGCAGCACTGGAACTTCATCAGGACGAATAAAAGCAACACTATTTATATACTGGAGCTCACCTTTGATTTCTATTCCAGCCTCTTCAAATACTTCCCGTTTTAAAAGTTTTTCAACTGCATCTTGATAGTCAAGAACATCACCATTTACTCGAGTTGGATTGTTAACATCTAGGTCTTCCCACTCCAATTTTCCACCAATGACACCAAATTTCCCTGGATGGACTTTTTCCCTTTCATCTCTTTTTAAAATGAGACATCTTTTGTCTGATTCACGATAGACAACACAGTTAGCAACTATATAAAATAATTTGTTTTCTTTGGCATTTTTTAAACTAATTTTTTGAGCTTTCATGACTTTGTAGAAATTCCTCCATTTCCTTAAGAGCATTTTTACGCATTGAGGTATTATCTAACTCCCCTTGGGACATTTCCGCCCAGGTCTTCTCAAAGCCATCTGGTATAAAAATAGGATCATATCCAAATACTTCATCTCCTTGAGGTTTCATTGAAATTGAGCCTTTTATTGAAGAGTGGAAAAGGTGGATATCATGACCTGTATGCAGTCCATACATAACTTCAGAGAAAGCATTTCTATTTTCATAGATATCAAGCATACGACAGAGACCTTCATTACCTAATTCTTTATGAAACCATTTGATAAATGGACCTGGAAGTTTTCCCATTGCTTCAAACGTGAGAGAAACATCTTCAACAAGAACAGGTTTTTTGATGATCTCATATGCACTTTTCGCTTTTGCTTTAACGATCTCAGAAAGTTCAAGAGATTGAATCTCAACAAGGTCTAAAGCAGTGTGATCAAGAGGAATACTTAAGTGTCGAGATACCTGAAGTGCCTTTGCTGTATTTCCAGTAATAAAGGTTAAACTACTCTTCACACAGATATTATACCATTCAAAAAAGTAGCAATTTATTCTTTCACTCTTTATACTAAATATGTGAAGAAAATTGAATTTTTTGGTGCAGGTAGTGGCGAAGTGACTGGTTCATGCTACCTCATCACAGCTGAAGATACTAACCAAGCACTTGTTGATTTTGGCATGTTTCAAGGGTCAGAAAAAATGGAGAAGAAAAATTTTGAAACTCTTCCTTTTTCCGCATCAGGACTTCAAGGAGTATTTATCACTCACGCTCATCTCGATCACACGGGAAGACTTCCCCTCCTTGTTTTTGGTGGATTTAAAGGAAAAATCTACATGACTGGCCCAACCAAATCGTTTGTTGAAATTATTCTCAATGACTCTGCAAGAATTGCTGAGAAAGAACACCAAACACCGCTCTATACAAGTGAAGAAGTCTGGAAAGTCATGAATATGATTGAAGTTGTTGAATATGACACACCTATTAAAGCCGGAAGCTTTACCGCGACATTTAGAGATGCAGGACATATTTTGGGATCTGCCAGTATAGAGATTGTTGACGAGAGTTCTGATAAAAAAGATAAAATTGTTTTTAGTGGTGATCTCGGTAATACTCCCCAATCAATTGTCAAACCAACTCAATATATCGACAGCGCGGATTATGTTGTCATGGAGTCAACATATGGTAGTTCTGCACATCCAGATGAAGCAGCCGAAACAATTATTCAGGAAGAGATCAATGCTGTTGAGAAAAATGGGGGAGTTCTCCTCATACCTGCATTTGCACTCGAGAGAACTCAAGAAATTCTTCATATTATTCACCATCTAAAAAAAGATAAAAAAGTGAGAGAAGATACTCCTGTTTTTCTTGATAGTCCGATGGGAATCGATGCAACAGCTGTCTATA
>JAUPUR010000030.1 GCA_030917445.1 Patescibacteria group bacterium
AAGAATAAAGCATAGTTTTAAGCCAGAATGATTAACGTCGTATAATAATACTTTTACGACGTCAATCATGAGTACTGAGGGGAGGATCACTTTTAAAAATAATAACGAAAAATAATATTCTATTATTCATAAAGTCTCCACGACCCGAAATTTTAGATGTTTCCCTTGTTCTATCCAGGTACAGTATATTTATTATGGGTCTAATAGATCGCTTCATACGCCCTTTTAATCATAATCTGAGCCTGAGATGTGAAAAGTACCCCCTCTCCATAGAATTTGCTCTAGGGAAGGGCTGTTTATCCCTATTTATATATCCAATGAATAATTGAGATGATACATTGGTCATCCTTCATAATTAAGAGGCCTTGTAGGTCATTGTAGGGCCTCGCTTTTGAGGCTAAATTTATAGAAGAAAGAAGTGGGCTATATGAAGTATAAAAGGTCGAAAGTGTAAATGAAATAGGCGTCTTTCCACTGTCAATCTTTCAATAGATATAAAGATATACTCACCTTGCAGGGAAGTCAATTTACTCCTTACTTCCCTCTTCATCCTTTTCAACTATGGGATGTGAGCTATGTGTTTTCGAATTCTTTTATTCTTTTGTCATCTTAATGTTTTTTCACCATATTCCCTTTTATTTAAATAATGGAGTGGTAGTTTTGAGATGAAGATCGTTTTTATCAGTTAAATATTGTGCGACGTGGCTCAGGGTGGTATTAGTTTAAGATTGCATTCCAATCATCGACAAATTTTTGAATACCTTTTACGGTAAGTTCATGGTCAAGCGATAATTTCTTTGATTCAATAGCGTCAAAATATTCTTGTAATGACTGTATTTTCATCAATTCCTCAGGAATATGCCAAATCGGCCCCGATGTATCTATTTGAGAATTTATAGCTTTTTCAGCAAACCAGGCTTGGTAAGCCTTTAAAGGTGCTGTAATTAGTTCACATCCGAGTGAAACACCTTTATCCATATGCTCAGATGATCTGACAGAGGCTTCAAGCATCCACATCTGTGAAGAAAATTTCCTTTTGATATCCATGCCATTTTTGACAAGTATCATGCCGTTCTGGCCGATATCATCTAGTCGTCCAACGAATGGAGAAATAAATGATGGCCACATATCTTGTGAGGGAAATTCATTTTGAATGAGCTGTTCATGGAGACAAATTGCAAAAATTTGCTCCTCAGAGAATACAAGTGTGTTATTAGTGACAATTCCATTTTTTCGCAGATCTGTCCGGGCTTTCATTCCTTCTAAAGTAGTAGGGAGTTTAATAACAACTCTTTTGTCCCATAAGGCAATTTCTCTCCCCTGCTCAATCATATCTTGGGCAGATGTATCTTGATCTGCGTATACTTCTGCGGAAACTGCGCCAGGAACAAGTGTAAGAATCTCAGTCACGATGTCTTTTTGTAGATCGAAAGCCTCGGTTTTTGTGAGTTTTTTGCCTGATGCAGAAAGTTTTTTTGCTATGAGTGAAGGATTGGTGGTGCTTCCCCACAGTTCTTTTCCATTATCTTCAAATAACTTCTTTGTGGTTTTGTATTCCTCTGGGTCACCTGAATCAAGAATAAATCTTGTCATAGTAAGAGTGTAGCATGAGAATTTTACTGAGTAAACTTTTGTTGTAGAAGTGAATAAAGTTCTTTATGTTCTCCATCATACCCCAGTGCCCAGATTCCTACACCTTTTAGATTTTTTTTGAGTATAAAATCATATTTTTGGCCGAGAGATCTGACATTTTCAAAATGAACCTCCCTTTCTGTCGCAGTTTCAGTATCTTTATATCGAAAAGATGGTGTTTGAGATGTCTCATTCCAATTAAGTGCATGATCTTTGCTTAACTGTAAAACTTTGGCGTAGGGATACACTTTATGATCTGAACGAGAATTTCCATTAAGATCCCAGTCATATCCATAATACCCAACAGCAAGGATGATTTTTTCTGAAGGAATTTTTTCAAGATAACTTTGAATAAGACCAGTAAGGCTTAATGGCCCGTCTAGAGGCGCAATTGGTCCTGGGGAGCCACTTGGGGTATGAAAGTCATATCCCATCACTACAAATGAATCGACGCTGTCTTGCACTGCTGTAATGTCTACAAGGCCTGAGACAGCTGCCTCATTAATATAAGTGGAAAGAGTTAGTTTTCCGTGTGGTATTTCTTTAAGCATTTCAAGTCTCAAATTTCTTACAAGTCGAGTAAATCCTTCACGCACGGTTTGTGGTGGTAATCCATAATACTCAAAGTCCAGATTGATCCCGTCAATTGATTTTGACTGGATTAGGTGAAGGGCATTTGCTATGAAAACTGCTTGTGCTTGATCATCTTGGGTTAAGGAATCAATAGTCGTATTTGAAAAAGCCTTAAATGTGAGCTCAGTATGCACATTTTTATCTTTTGCACGGGTGATGACATCTTCAAATGCATTGCTGTTATACATCTCCCATCCATTATTTCTTTCACCTTCAGGCCCAGTAGTTAAAATATCTCCTTTATGTCCAACATCAATGCCAAAGAGTGAGAGTGTGGTTATTGATTCTATAGGAATAATTGAATGATTTTCTATCATCCAGTATGGAAGAAAGCCATAAATCTCTTTTGTTGGTTTACCAGAAAATGTGAGCGTAATTGGTGATGGTTCTGAATCAAAAATGTCTTCTTGGGCGATTTCAACGGCTTTCGCATAGACAGGCTGAACAAGAGTAACTGTCTCTTTATTTTTTATAAGTGGAAGCGCTGAATTTAAGAGAATATTCTTAGTTTCCATTGTTGAATAAAAGGTAATTGCAAGGACACTAATGATAAGAAGAAGTACAAGATGGACAGTGAGATCAAGAGTAAGAAGT
>JAUPUR010000031.1 GCA_030917445.1 Patescibacteria group bacterium
CTTATTTTAATTGGTGTTTTTTTTCTTGCACGAAATATTAAAAAAGTTCCAGGAACGTTTCAAAATATTGTAGAAATGGTCGTTGATATTTTCTACAACCTGACTTCATCAATTGCTGGGAAAAACGCAGAAAAAATATTTCCCTATTTCCTTACTTTTTTCCTTTTTATCCTTCTATCTAATTGGAGTGCTCTTCTTCCCGGTGCGGAAAGTATCGGATTCTATCCAAAAGAAACACATGTTGAAGAAAGTCATGAGCCCACAGAAAAAGAGATAGTTACGTCGAATGATCATGCTACACCCAAGGATACTCATGAAGAAGTAGCTCCAAGCACAACCGAGAAATCTCATGAAAAAGAGGAAAAACACCTCATCTCCCTAAATAGAAATCTTACAAGTGATATCAATGCCACACTCGCACTCGCAATTATCTCACTCGTTGCCACACACATGCTCAGTATCAAAGCTCTTGGTATTAAAGAATATTTAGGAAAATTTTTCTCACTCAATCCGATCCTCCTTTTTGTGGGCATTCTCGAGCTTGTGTCAGAATTTACAAAAATGATCTCGCTTTCCTTCAGACTTTTTGGTAATATATACGCAGGAGAAGTTGTTATCGCAACAATTTCTTCTCTTTTTGCCTTTTTGGCTCCAATACCATTTATGTCACTTGAAATATTGGTAGGACTCGTTCAGGCACTAGTATTCGCAATGTTAACAATGGTATTTATGAGTGTGATGATGACATCACACCATGAACAATCTCACTAATTATGATAATAGAATTTAACAACATTCAAAAAGTTCGAAGGGGGGTGAGTTATTAATGGAATTTAGTATTACAGGAGGTCTTATCGTTGCACTTGGTGGTATTTTCCCAGCAATTGCTATTGGACTTATCGGTAGTCGTGCCATGGAGGCAATCGGACGAAATCCAGAAGCAGCAGGAAGAATTCTTCCAGCCATGCTTTTAGGTATGGCGTTCGCTGAAGCTATCGCTATTTACTCACTCATTTTAGCCTTCACAGGTTAATGCGAATTAAAACGAATGATTATCATTCGCGATAGTTCGTGAGATGAGAATGTTATTTATTCTCGCTCACGAATAGGCACGAAAGGATATCTTTATGGAAGCATTAGGACAATTTGGAGTTAATATTTGGCTACTTACAGCACAAATAGTAAACTTTTTAATTATTTTTTACGTTATACGTCGGTTTGCACTCAAGCCGATTCTTAGTGTACTTAAAAATAGAGAAAAAACAATCAAAGAAGGTCTCCAACAAGCAGAAGAAGCTCGAAAGATGTTTGAAGATGCTCAGGAAAAAGAGAAAGAACTGTTGAAAAAAGCTCATACAGAGGTCAAACAACTTCTTGAAGAAGCAAAATCTCAAAGGAAAGATATGCTTCAAACTGCAGAGGCACAGACTCGAGAAGCAGCTGAGAAAATTCTTGCAGAAGCACGCTCTCAGATTGTCCTTGAGACAAAAGAGGCTGAAAAAAGACTCTCAGCTCATGTAAGTCAACTTGCAGTCATGTATCTTGAGAAATCACTGACAGGAGTCTTTGGCGAAAAAGAACAATCTGAAATTTTTGATAAAGCGTTAAAATCAGTAAAGAAAAAAGCAGACTAATGAATAGAAGAAATTTACAACAACTTGTGGTCGAAAGTTATTCAGATGGTGAGCTGAATGTTCAAAAAGTAAATAAAATAGTAGATCTTTTGACAAAGAAAGAGTTAAAGTTGTATATTAAAGCGCTTAAGAACTGGGAAAGACAAAATACTGTAACAGTGGATGTACCACATGAACATACACACGTTGTTCAAAAATTACATGCACTCTTCCCTGATAAAAAGATTGCAGTATCTGTTGACCCATCATTGCTTTTGGGAATGAGAATGAGACACAATGATGACATTTATGAAATGAGTTTGAAGAATACATTACACAAAATTACTGAACATATTGAAGAAAATTATGATTAAAACAGAAGATATTATTAAAAAACTAGAAGAGAGATCACGAGGAATTACTTTTGATACGAAAGTTGAAAACATCGGATATGTTGAAAACAATCATGATGGTGTGATTTCTGCTTCAGGACTATCAAAAGCAGTTATGGGTGAGCGAGTTGTTTTTGAAAACGGTGCTGATGGCGTAGTTCTTGATCTTAATGATGATAATGTCTCTGTTATCCTTCTTGATGAATCTACCTCAATAAAAGAAGGTGACACTGTCAAAACAACTGGTGAACTTCTTGGTATAACAGTTTCTGACGATATTTTAGGAAGAGTTGTCAATCCACTTGGAGTCCCACTTGATGGAAAAGCACCAATTAAAAAAGGAAAGCTAATGCCTCTTGAGAGAATTGCTGCAGGTGTTGTTGAGAGACAACCTGTAGATACTCCTCTTAAAACAGGTATCAAAGCAATCGATGCTATGATCCCGATTGGACGTGGACAAAGAGAACTTATCATCGGTGATCGTGCAATAGGAAAAACAGCTGTAGCTATTGACACAATTATCAATCAAAAAGATACACAGAAAGGCTCAAAAAGAGTATTAAGTGTGTACGTAGCAATTGGACAGAAACAAAGTACAGTCGCACAAATTATTGGAAGACTCAAAGAATCAGGGGCAATGGATAATACTGTTGTAGTTGTTGCTGACGCAGCTGATCCGGCTGCTCTCCAATACCTTTCTGCATTTGCAGGCACAGCTATTGCTGAATACTTCATGGAAAAAGGCGAAGACGTTCTTATTGTCTATGACGATTTAACAAAACAAGCATGGGCATATCGTCAAACAGCTCTCGTACTTGGTCGACCGGCTGGTCGAGAAGCGTATCCAGGAGATATTTTTTATCTTCATAGTAGACTCCTCGAGAGATCTGTGCGAATGAGTGAGGCAAATGGTGGTGGATCAATTACTGCGCTTCCAATTATTGAAACCCAAGCTGGTGATATCTCGGCGTATATTCCAACGAATGTTATTTCTATTACAGATGGACAAATCTTTCTTGAGGGAGATCTCTTTAACTCCGGTATTCGCCCAGCAATCAACGTTGGTATCTCTGTATCACGCGTAGGTAGTGCTGCACAAACAGGAGCAATGAAATCAGTTGCCGGAAAGATGAAACTTGAGCTTGCCCAGTACCGAGAACTTGCTGCGTTTGCTCAATTTGGGTCAGATCTTGATGCATCAACACAACAACAACTTGAAAGAGGAAAAAGAATTACAGAGTTATTCAAGCAAGCACAGTTCAACCCGCTTCCAGAAAATTATCAACTACTTAGTATCGCAGCAGTAACGAGAGGTCATGTTGACAGTGTCTCTGTGAGTGATATTACACGGTTTGAAAAGGAACTTCATGAGTTTGCACAAAGTAAAAAATGGACAAAAGTAATGGATAGACTTGGTAGTGGAGAGAAATTGAAAGAAGACGATCTTAAAGAAGTAGACAAACTCATTGAAGATTTTAAGAAAGGAACAAGCTTTTCTAAATAAAGCGTATTCACATGGCAACACTTATCTCACTTAAAAGACGAATAAAAGCTGCTCAAAATGTTTCAAAAACTACAAGAGCAATGCAGATGATTTCAGCATCACGACTAAAGAAAGCACAAGAAGCTGCACTTTCTAGTCGACCATATGTTGAAAAATTAACAGAACTTGCACAAAAAGTAACAGAAAAAACACCAGACTCCGTAAAACATCCATACATGAAATCAGTTGGCGTTTCAGGAAAAACATTACTCATTGCTATTTCACCAGATAAAGGACTTTGTGGTGGTCTCCTAACAAATCTTCTGAGAGAATTTTTTAGTTATACAAAAGATCACGCAGATAGTTCTCTTGTAGTCATAGGGAAAAAGCTTGAAAATCAAGTTGTTAAGTTACCTAATGAGACACTGGCATCTTTTCATTTTGGGACAACACTTCCAGCTTTCGACACAGTCTACCCAATGATCAAACTCATTGATGAATACTATCTCTCAGGAAAAGTAGACTCAGTAAAAGTTTTGTACACTGATTTTAATAGTTTTTTCTCTCAAACTCCAAAAGTAAAACAACTCCTTCCTATTACTCTTCCAGAAGTTGAAGAGAAAATATCAGAGTCACAAGACTCAATGATTTATGAACCAAGTCTTTCAGAAATGGTTCCACCACTTCTCAAACACTATGCTGAAATGAATTTGTATCAATTTCTCCTTGAAAGTTATCTCTCAGAACAGGCTGCGCGCATGATTGCTATGCAAAATGCCACAAATAATGCACGAGATATTATCGAAGCGCTTAAATTAGAGTATAATAAGACCCGACAAGCAAAGATCACAGGTGAGTTGCTTGATATTATTGGAGGAAGAGGAGCTGCACATGCCTAATAAAGAAAATATCGGTATTATTGTCAGAGTCGCGGGACCAGTTCTTGATGTTTATTTCGAGGGTGAATTACCAGAAATTTTTGAAGCACTTCGTGTAAGAACAACTGATGGGAAAGAGCTTACTTTGGAAGTACAATTTGAGACTGGAAATAAAGAGATAAAAGCATTAGCATTTGGATCGACTGATGGAATTTCTCGAGGAATGGAAGTTGAGAGAACCCATGCACCTATCTCAGTTCCAGTTGGAGAAAAAACACTCGGAAGAATTTTCAATGTATTAGGAAATACAATTGATGGACAAAAATTTGAAGATAAAGGTGTTAAAAGAAATCCAATTCATGCAAATCCTCCAGAACTTATTGATCAAGAAACCAAACCACACGTTCTAGAAACAGGCGTCAAAGTCATTGATCTTATTGCTCCATTCACAAAAGGAGGAAAAATTGGAATTTTCGGTGGTGCAGGAGTTGGAAAAACAGTTGTAATTCAAGAACTCATTCGAAACATTGCAATCGAGCATAGTGGACACTCAGTATTTGCAGGAGTTGGAGAACGTACTCGTGAAGG
Source organism: Patescibacteria group bacterium (assembly GCA_030917445.1). GTDB lineage: Bacteria > Patescibacteriota > Microgenomatia > Levybacterales > UBA12049 > JAUPUR01. The sequence continues at coordinate 4,955 of JAUPUR010000031.1, forward strand.
AACAGATCTTTGGCTAGAAATGAAGGGCTCTGGTGTTCTTGACAAAACTGTGATGGTTTACGGTCAAATGAATGAACCACCTGCGAACCGTCTTCGTGTTGCTCTCACAGCACTAACCATGGCTGAGTACTTTAGAGATGAGAAAAACGAGGATGTTCTTCTTTTTATTGATAATATTTTTCGTTTTGCTCAAGCAGGATCTGAAGTTTCAGCGCTTCTTGGTCGCATGCCATCAGCAGTAGGATATCAACCTACTCTTGCGACAGAAATGGGAGGACTTCAAGAAAGAATCACCTCTACTAAAAAAGGTTCTATTACCTCACTACAAGCAGTATATGTCCCTGCAGACGATTACACTGACCCTGCACCTGCAACTACATTCGCTCATATGGATGGTACAATTACGCTAGAACGATCACTCTCTGAGCAAGGCCTCTACCCTGCAGTTGATCCACTTACTTCATCATCACGTATTCTTGATCCAAATGTTGTTGGTCAAGAACATTACGATACAGCTCGAGGTGTTCAAAGAGTACTTCAAAGGTATAAAGACCTCCAAGATATTATTGCGATCCTTGGTATTGATGAATTATCAGATGAAGACAAGCTGACCGTTTCACGTGCTCGAAAAATTCAGAGATTTTTAACACAACCATTCTTCGTTGCTGAAGTATTTACAGGAAGTCCAGGAAAATACGTCAAAATTGAAGATAATGTCAGAGGGTTTAAAGAGATACTCGAGGGAAAACACGACTCTCTTCCAGAACAAGCATTTTATATGGTAGGAACAATTGAAGAAGCTGTTGAAAATGCAAAAAAGTTAAAGTAGGTTCTATGCAATTAAAAGTAGTAACACCTGAAAAAGTAATCTATGATGGAGAAATAGATGAGCTTATTATCCCCACAGTTACAGGTGAAATAGCCGTTCTTCCCCACCATATTGATCTTCTTACACAAGTCGTTCCAGGAGAAATGACTATAAAGCACAAAGGAAAAGACCAACATGTTGCAGTAACTGGGGGGTTTCTTCAAATAGTTGATGGAGTACTTACTCTCCTCTCTGATTATGCAGTTCGATCTGAAGAAATCGACGCAAAGAAAGCACTTGAAGCGCAAAAGAGAGCAGAAGAAACACTCAAAAAGAAAAAAGAAGACCTTACTGAGCGAGACTTTGCAGTCGCTCAAGCTGATATGAGAAGAGCAATTCTCGAACTGAAAGTTGCCAATAAACGACGAAGTCATAGAACTCAACTTTAGTATGCTCAATCACCCTGCTCTTTATGACACGAATAAAACATATGAGCAAAATATACAAAACGGTCCCCCATTTCTTCACAAAAAACAAAAAATAAAGACGAGAAAAAAAATAAAACAAGTAACCCATTTTGGTATGAGATTAAATTCCTCTTTTGGAATAAGTGCAGGTCCTCTTTTTCATTCTCAGTTTGTGAAATTAGCATTCGAACTAGGTTTTGATATAAATGTATATAAAACACAACGCTCTGTAAGTTTTAAATCTAACTCATTTCCCAATATTCTCCCACTCAACATAAAGGGAAATTTGAGTTTTACACAAGCAAATCATGGGATAAAAGTACGAGAAAAATTTCCAGATGAGATCTCACAACTATCTATCACTAATTCTTTTGGAAATCCTTCACACGGACCTGAATTTTGGGTGCCAGATCTTTCAAAAGCTCTCCTCTCTGAACAAAAGGGTCAATTACTTATAATGAGTGTTGTTGGTACTCTACAAGATAAATTTAATGCTGAAGATTATTTCAAAGATTTTGCATACACAGCCTCACTTGCACACAAAACAGGTGTCAAAGCGATTGAAATAAATCTTTCATGTCCAAATGTAAAAGGAGAAGGAATTTTGTGTTTTAACATCGAAGCAGTAGAGAATATTTGTAAGAAAGTTAAAAATGTTCTTGGAAATACTCCTCTAATCATAAAACTAGGATATTTTGACACATCTCAAAATGAACTACTAGAAAATTTATTGTCTAAAATAACTCCTTATATTCATGCAATTTCCGCAATCAACACTCTTCCTGCAAAAATCATAACCCGAACTGGTGAAAATGCTTTTCCCAATGACCATGGGACAACCAGTGGTGTTTGTGGTAGAAGTATTCAGTGGGCTGGATTGTCTATGGTAAAGAAATTACAAAGAATTCGTAAAAATAATATGTATGATTTTAGTATTATTGGCATTGGAGGAGTACTCACTGAAGACGATTACATACTTTATAGAACATCTGGTGCAGATATTGTACAATCAGCAACAGGAGCGATTTGGGATCCGGAGCTTGCATATAAAATTTGGAAAAAAACAAATTATGACTCATGAAGTAATTCACCTATCAGACTTTATTAAAAAAAGACCTCTTCAATTTAGACGACGAGAGGAGAGAGTAAATCAAGGCTTTGAAAATAATGTCATTGCTCATACTATTTTCGAGAGTAAATTAATTCAATCCAAACGTGAAATTATTACTCTCATACCTGAGGATTTTCCACTCATTCAAGTAAATCCGTTACAGCCGACTGAGTAATTTATTGCGATTTACAGCATTTTTACATAGAATATGCTTTACTGCCGATGTAGCTCAGTTGGTAGAGCAGCAGTATCGTAAACTGCGGGTCGCCGGTTCAAATCCGGCCATCGGCTCAATCATATGGCAAGATCACGCATAAATCATCGTTTAGAAAAAGAAACAAAAAGAAATTTACTTTTCATTATTGGAGGAGTTTTTTTACTTATTCTTCTCGGCTTTACACTTGGTCCAAGACTTCTCGTTCAAAGTAGCCTTTTACTTGAAAATGAATCTGAAAATACAAATAAACCAAAGGAAAATCAAAGTATAGTTGCTCCGCCTACTGTTGATCAGTTGCCGAAAGCTACAAATGTGCAAATCATCACTATTACAGGCAGTTCATTTTCAGGTGAAACTGTCGCACTTTTTCTCAATGGAACAGAAGCAAAATCAACGACAATAGCAGATGATGGTTCATTCACTTTTGAAAATATAGAACTTACTCAAGGAGAAAATGATATAAAGGCACGAGCACTTACATCTGATAATAAGAAAAGTAATTTCTCAACAGTACAAACAGTTCTCTTCTCAACAGAAAGTCCTGATCTTGAGATTTTATCTATTCAAGATAATGAAACAGTTCAAAAAGAAAGAAACCCACTTAGAATTGATGGCAAAACCTCAGTTGGCTCAGATGTTACTGTAAATAATTTCGCAGCAAGAGTTGACGATAAAGGAAACTTTACATATTCTTTGGCTCTAAGAAATGGAGAAAATTCAATTATTATTAAAGCAGTAACAGACGCTGGGAATACTACCGAAAAATCACTTAAGATTTTTTTAAACGAGTAACAGATAATACCAAAAACAACCACAATAATAGAGGAGTATAAAAAAGTATATTAGTAAAAATACTTCCTGCGAGAATACTTGCAAGCGTCGATAATGAAATTGCTTTAAGTTCCCTTGGAAGATCGAGGAGACTCTCTATAATTCTTTTTAAAAAAGAGAAAAATAAAAATAATCCAATGACACCTGTTGTCGCAGCAACAAAGAGATAGCTATTATCTGATCCTGCATCAGCATGACTTGTGAGAGACAAATCCCCTCCCCTAAATCCATAATAAATTTGAGCGTACCTATATGCATTAAATCCAATACCTATGACTGGATTATAAAGGAAAATTATAAATGCATTTTGGAGTGAATCAAGTCGTGCAATGACTGATGCAGATCTCAAAGGATTAAGTCCTTCTAAATCACCAGCAAAAATAAAGAAAAGTACTATAAGAGATATGAGTGCGAAAAAAAGAATTTTCAATTTCTTATAGAAGCTCAGGTATACAACAATTCCAACAATCAACATTATCATCCCTGTCCTGGAATAAGTTAAAAAAAGTGCAATGACTGAACTTAATCCAACAGATGCATACATTATCTTTTTTAGAATAATATTTTCACCTAAATACCTCCACAAACAATAAAGGCAAAAAAGAGCAAAATATGCTCCTGCAAAATTGGGATCCAAGAATGTTGAGAAAAGTCTATAAAGGTGATCGTCCCATCCTAAGTAATAGAGATTTCTTAAATTCGGGTAGAAAAAATACTGAAAAAAACCCAAAAAGGTAATCACTCCTCCTGTAAAAAACATAAGATCTTTTACAAAATCTCTCTCACGCATTTTTGTGTATAACTGTATAAAAAGTAGAATATAAAGTAATAGTCTCAAAGCATAGAGAAAAGATGCTATTTTTTGTAATGGATCAAGCCATGGGTTAATGATAAGACCGATACTACCAATGGCAATAAAGATAAAAAGTGGATAAATGAAAGTTGGAATATTTTTAATACGCAAAGATTTATTAACAGTAAAGTTAACAATTACAAGCATTAACACAGAAAGGTCTAATGGATTAATAACAATTCCATTACCAAGATCAATTCTCAATGTTTGATTGAGGACAAAAGAAGAAAAAAGTATAAATAATGCAAACTTCATCATCATAATTTATATAAAACGTATAGCTCAGTTCCTAAAAGTAGAAGTCCTCCCCAAAATACATGTGATTGTAAAAGGACAGGGTAAATTGAGGGATCAATCATATTAAATGATACTAAAAAATAAGAACTGAGTAAAACACAAGACAAAATAAATTTATTTTTCATTTTTTTGATATGAGAAAATACAAATATATATGCAGGAAAAAGAAAGATAAAATGATGTTGCCATGAAAAGTTATTAACGAGCACACTCAGTGTTAAAAGTAATGACAAAACAATATTTTCCGTATGCTTTTTCTTATTGTGTAAAAAAATAAATACCGCCACTAGCATCAAAAGTGAAGTACTCAACCCAACTTTCATTATTGATCGTATACTATTACTCTC
>JAUPUR010000032.1 GCA_030917445.1 Patescibacteria group bacterium
AATTTTCACTCAAGCCTGTTTCACTTAGACTTCAACAACTCCTCCCTTCCGTAAAGATTGTCTTTATCGAAGATTTCAAAGATCTGGTTCGAGAAAAAACGCGAATGGACAATCCAAATGTAATTTTTATGCTTGAGAATATTCGTTTTCATAAAGGAGAAGATGCAAACGATCTTTCATTCGCAAAAGAACTTGCTTCATTTGCAGATGTCTATGTCAATGATGCTTTTAGTGTCAGTCACAGAGAAGCAGCTTCCATTGTACAACTACCTACTCTACTTCCGTCTTTCGCTGGCATCCTTATGAAAAAGGAGATAGAAGAAATTTCTCGTATAATTTCATCCTCAAAACGCCCTTTTGTCTCACTCTTAGGAGGAGCAAAAATATCGACAAAAATCAAACTTTTAAAAAAGATTATTACACTTTCAGACGAGATACTTCTTGGGGGCGGACTCGCAAATACTTTTCTTCTTGCAAAAGGAATTGAAATCGGACATAGCCTTGCTGAAATATCAGAAATTAAAACTGCCCAACATCTCCTTACTTATGCGAATGAAAATACGTGTAGCATACTTCTTCCAGTCGACGCTATTGTTGGAGATAAACAAGGACACAATACACGAGAAGTCTCCATTCGAAACATCACGAAAAATGACTCAATATTTGATATTGGTCCACAAACACAAGCACTTTATGGAGCAGCTATTCTTCAAGCACAAACAATAATATGGAATGGACCATTTGGAGTCATTGAAAACCCGGTCTATAAAAGAGGAACAGACTTTCTTTACTACACAATTACTCAAAATCCCCAAGCTCATTCTCTTGTAGGTGGAGGAGAAACACTTGCAGCACTTTCAAAAAAAGAAGATCTCGATCATATAACTCATATCTCTACAGGAGGAGGGGCAATGCTTTCATACATTGAAAATGGTTCCCTTGTTGGCATTGACGCATTAAATAAACAACAGAAATAGTATTCTGTCAGTTAAAAGTTATCAACTCGTCATGCACCAACCTTACTCTGACCTTTATACTTCTTTTGTGGCTGGTCCAGAATTTAACGATTTATATACTCGAGAATATCTCACAGGTGAAAATGGAGTGCGCATAAGGATTAGCCGAAAGATTCCGATCGAACTCGATGAAAATATTCAAGCTCCTGATCATTTGGAACCAACTCCCCCAGAAGATCTAAAAATGGATACTGACAAAACACTTCCTCTTTCAGGAAGAATTTATTGAGTATTGCTAACAAAGCGGAGAATAATGTCTTTATCTGTTAAAAGCTCTGCTTGATAAACAATCTTCCCACCAACATTACTTACACCACTTGATGACTCGAGAAGCCGCATTGAAAGTGGATAGCGAAGCGTCAATGTATAAGGATCTTGAAGTGTTCCAGGTTGTTTGACAACTTTTTGAATATAACGAGACTCTGGTTGTGCAAAAGGAAATGGATCTGAGAGAGTATATTCAATTGTATATGACACTGTTTTTTGTGATGGAACTTGAATAAGAAACCCAAACACTTTCTTACCCATAACTGTTCCCTCCTCTATCTCAAACTCCTGAGGTTGTCGAAAATTTCTTTGTGTATAAACTGCTGGGTCTGTAATTGCTGGAACCACTGTTTTTTCTACTCCATCGACAGCAAAACCACTTAACACAGCATCCTGAGGAACAACAACTCGAAGATAAGCCTTATACTCTCCACCAAATTCAGAGGAAAATGTACTTGTATTACTGTATTTTAAAAGTACCTGTGACATTATCTTCCCTTCCCCATCAATAGTAACATTCTGATCTATTTTTCTTCTTAAATAAAAATTTGACTTATTTAACCCAATATTTGTTTCATTTATACTTAAATAGTCATTTACAAGTGAGTTGTCATCCTCTCTTCCATCCCACAAACTTGCTGAAAGATTATTCACAGTAAAGAGTCTTTGCAGTGAAGCATCTGCGACTGCAATCGATATATGCTTTTGTTCGATGTTGTCTGTTATCAACTTAAATAACCTAATAAATGAGATCTCTCCTTGGAGAAGTTTTTTCTCAACTGAAGAATGAAGTGATCTTAAATAATCTCTTTTTTGAGTTGATCCAGGAAAGAACTCTTCCTCGACATGTTTTTGGGTTGTGAGAAAGAAATTATCTTTCGTGATTGTTTCTTTATAGTCTACTAACTCAATTGGGCCTATCACATCGAGAATACTACTTAAAAAAGTGGTATCAAGTGCAATAACTCCATCAACTTTCTTCTTTTCTGTTCTTTCGAAAAAATCAGCTGCTTGTGCTGCCGCAGTGGGAAAATCTAAAGAATAATTACTATCTCTTAGATACCAATGACTCGCCCCCATATATCTTCTTAAGGGAAATGGTGGATCAAGATGCTCCTTGAGTTGACCATCGGTTTCATACACATCTTGAATAACGAATGACAGCACCCTTCCCTTCTCAATCTCAAGTAGACCATACGATCCAATAAAACCACCTGTAGACCTCAGTTCGAAATTATTCTGGAAAAGAATTAAATATGATTGTTTTTTCTCAAAACCTAAAAGATATGGATAAGCATCAATGGTATTCAGGAGTAGTGTCACTGATTTCTCCAATGGCTCAAGTTTTTTTACAAATGCATCTGGGATTTGACCTTCAACCTGCATTTGTTTAAAAAGTGTTAGTGACTCTTGCAAATAACTACTTCCTTCATAAAAGTCTTTTTTAGGATCTTGGGACGTTCCTGATACAACAGCATCAATACGCGCTCCTGCTTTTGCACCAGAGGATAAGATAAGAGCCACTTTTTCTCCATTCTCCATTGTTCTTTCAAGACCTAACAACTCATCTTCTCCAACCAAAACACCAACACTCGCTTTTATCGTCTGAACTGATGTTTTAGCAACACTAAATAAAGATTTTCCTGCCAGCGCAGATTGTTCTGCCTTTTTAAATTCCCCTTGTTCAAGCGCATTTTGGCTTCGTAAAAGAAAAATTCCTCCACCGGTAGCAAATGATAGACTCACGAGACTTGGAAGCGCTATAAGAAAAAATAAAATTGAAATACAAAGGAAAATCCAACGCTTTGATGAACGATGTGTTTTTAGTCTTTTCTTTTTCTTTTTTTGAGCTGGAAGAAGGGGAGTTGCTGTCATATCAACTTCTTTTAACCTTTTCTCAAGTGGGTAATTTCCATGATAAATATAAACTGGATTTTTTGGAAAAGAGTATTTTACCTCCAAACTCTTTTTTTTACTAAAGTCTACATTAAGTGAAGGATATAATTTCTGGAGTATTCGTGTAATTGAGATCATTGATGGAGGGTATTGTGGATAAAGGGCAAATATACCACTCCTTTTATTCATCTTCATGACAACCTGTATAGCTTCAATGACATCAACAGTTGCCACAGGATAGACTTGAGTAAGTCCGGACCCGGGAAGCGTTACTCTTCCATATTCTTTTGCCTCATGTAAAAGTAAGTTGAGTGGAGTTGCTCTTGGCAAGAAAAACTCATCTCCAAGAACAAAGACTGTGATGAATAAGATATCTTCAACAAGTCTTTCAAGATATAGTTGAGGGTAATGGAAAATATCCGTTATGAAAAAAAGGTGAGCTTGTGTTTCTTGAGCCTTTTTTAAAAAAGAGGGGAATGCATCCTTTAACTCTTTTTCTCCTCTATAGATTATGACTATTTCTGCGTATGAGTTATCCGGGATTTTAGGAATTCTTCCTGAGTACAACACCGGAACAATATTTCTACAGTTTTCTGGAATGTTTTTACTAACAAAAACAGCAGATCTTTCATCATTGAGTGCGTTTTGTAGGAGTGCTCCAAGCTTTCCTTCTTTATCAACAATAAGTCGAGGCAATGATATTTCCATAGGCAGTATATCTATTGTACATCATGAGATATATGGAAAAATATCTTGAAAAGAAGCCCACTTCACAAACCTTTTCGAGTAATTTTCTGATTTCTTCTTCCTTCATTTTTTCTCTCATGTGTTCGTTTCGGGTAATTTCTCAGGCTTCGGTTTCCAAGCACATCTCTCTTTCTCATAGAAAGGAAAAGGCCAGCTAAAAGAATAACCAAAATTAGTCTCCCTTGTTGAAGTGTCCAGAGATAATGATCAAGCCCTCCGAGAATTGCTATAACTCCAAGAAAAGATATTGATTGAAGAGAAAAATGAAATGATCTTATCTGCATTATTTTTCTTAAGATATAACTTCCAAACAATACTCCAATAATGCCAAGCTCTACAAGAAATAATAGAAAGAGTGAATGGACCGGTTGAAGGAAAGATAAAGTAAGAGTAGGGAAGAGGGTGCTCAAACTTGGGAGGAAATGACCTGGACCAACCCCAATCAATATGTTTTTTGTGAAAAGTGTTATTCCTGCATTAAGAAGAAAAATTCTTTTTACTACTGCGTCTTCTGTAAGAACAGTTGAAAATAGATGATTTCCCGCGGGAGTAAGAATAAGTATAAAGAAAGCGAGAATACCTCCAATTAATACGCTTGTGTATTTTTTACTTTTGAGTATCCAGAGTACATATATAAAAAGTAGTGAAATAGTTGCTGCTCTGCTAAATGTCAGGAAAACACCACAAGAGATAAAGAGAAGAGGCAAACTATACTTTAATTTCTTTTTTACTTCCGTAAAGGTTACCTGCGAAAGAACAAATGCAATAGCAGCAACGAGAAATCCGGCTAAAACATTTGGGTGGGGGAACGATGCATATGGTCGAAGTATTTTATCACCATTTATTATAACGTGTGCAATTCCTGGTGTTTGAGATGAAAATGTTCTTTCACCAACATAATAAAACAATCCTCCAACCGAATGATCGAGTAGAAACTGAGCTATTGCTAGAGATGTAACGCAGACAGCAGAGATCAAAAGTGAAACGCGAAAAATCTGATTAAATAATTTATTTTTGATTGACGTATACAAAAGATACGAAAGAAATCCTATTTGAAAAATTCTCAAGGAATAATAAAAAGCGAGGGTAGGGGAGGGAGTTAAAAAAGATCTCATTAACAAATAGAGACAAAAGCAAATGACTGAAAATCTTACGATTCTTTCATTTTTAAAAAAATAAATTATTGCATAAAAAGTAAGTGGTACAAAAAAGAAATCAGTTAAGTAAAGAGTGGGTGAGAGTAAATCACTACGAAGTCCAGAAAGAAGTGAGTATGTAGGCCAAAAATAATAGTTTAATTGTACTGGGAGAAAAAAGAATGAAAGTAAGAGAAAGTACTGAGTCTTATTACTCGCGAGGTTTGACCACAAGTACGCGATCTTTCCCTTCACCCATTGATTCAGAGATGACTTGGTCATCATTTTGAAGAAGCATGTGAACTATTCGTCTTTCCCATGATTTTAATGATGAGAGTGTATGTGGTCTGCCTTCATCAAGTACGCGATCCTTTGTTTGCATTGCAAGTCTTTCTAAATACTCGCTTCTGTTTTTCTTATAATCTCCAACCTCAAGAGAGATGCGAACAAATCTATCTAGTTTCCTTGAAACCATAAGAGAGGATATAAGTTGAAGTGCTTCGAGAATTTCACCATGATAACCAATAATGATACCACTTTCTTCTGTTTGAAGAAGAACATCAGCGCCTTCTTCAAGCATAGTGACATCTGCAGTTGCTGTAACCTCAAGTTTTTGGAGAAGATCCTCAACTATTTCCTTTATGATATTTTGTTCATTTTCCGCCATATTTATTTTTTAAGATTGTGATCCAAGGTTCAAGCCCACCAGCACCTTGAATTTTATACTGCTGTATGATACCAAAAACCGTGAAAGTTATCCAGTAGAGTGAGAGTCCAACTGGAAAAGTAAAAGAAAAGAATCCAATCATGAAAGGGAAGATATAAACAGTCTGGGTCTGAAATGCAGTCGCAAAATCAGGCTCTGACTTCGTTTCCTTCTTTTTACCTTTTGTTTTTGGTTCTACCTTTTTAGGCATGATCATCATTTTAGACTGAATAAACTGAGAGAAACCTGTCAGGAATGGAACAAGAATAATCCCAAACCCAATGATTGGTAGAAGTTCAGATGGAGTTTTTGCAATTGGTATTCCAAAAAAGCTTGTGTCCCACAATGTTGTCAATTTCAACCAATCTGCATAGGCAAGCTTGTTGATTTCATTGACCGATGTTTCCTTAACTAAGTGTTGAAGTACGGAGTATAAACCCCAGAGAATTGGAAGCTGAAAAAGAACTGGAAGACATCCTGCTGCAGGATTTATTCCTTGATTTTTATAAAGAAGCATTGTTTCTGCCTGGAGTCTTTGCGGATTTCCTTTATATTTTTCTTTAAGCTTTGCTACTTCAGGTGCAATTTTTTGCATTTTTTGTGCAGCTTTTAATTGTTGAGACGTTAGAGGTGCGAGAAGAAAACGCATGACGAGAGTCAAGAGAATAATTGAAAAACCAAGTCCAAAGGGAATACCACTCGCTTCAACGACTTGATAAATCGCAAGAAGAAGATTTGTTATTGGCGCAAGAATAATTAGTTCAAATATGTTTCCCATGGAAAAATGGTTGGCAGGTTAGAAGTCTTTTAATCGACTTTAAAGATCCTCGTAGTATACCATACTCCTTTATGACCTGCTGAGCATATTTTGAACAACTGACTTCAAAACGACATCCCCGAGAAGGAGGTACACCAAGAAACTGGTGAATAAAGATTGAGATAAAGTTAGAATAAAAAGAGAGGATTCCAAGAAAAATTGTCTTCATAAAAGATTTAATTTATTAAAACTTAATTTAATTTCTTTCTCATATACTTCTTTCTCTTCATTTTTCACCTGAGGGGTAAGTATAACCAAAATATCATAAGAATTATTTGTCTGTAAAAGATATGGCCGAACTACTTCATGCATATATCTTTTTATTCGATTTCGCATAACAGCTGAACTACTTACTTTCTTACTAATAACACATGAGAAACGAGAATTACTTTCAGTATTCAACCGAACTTTCATAAAAAAAAGGTGAGATTTATATTTTAAGGTATATATACCTCTTGAAGAAGCAGAAAAACGATATGTGCGAGGCAACATGTTAGATTGTTAAGGATTTTCTTCCTTGTGAGCGACGACGACTGAGAATTTTTTTACCATTATGAGTAGCTGATTTTGCAAGAAAACCGTGCTTTCTCTGTCTTTTTGTCTTTTTAAGTGTTATAAACTTTTCCATGAGGCTCAGTATACCATATTCTGCCTCAAAGAAAAAGTAGTAACTATTTTCATTCTTGACAGAAGTTATCCACATTACTACACTGACTACTACACACCCTCAGGGATCCCATTTCTTGCCCTCTTTATTGGGAAAACTCAGGAAGAGATCAACGTATGGAAAAAGATTTATCCACACTATGGACAAATGTTCTCGAAGACCTTGAAAAAAAAGTCTCAAAAGCTTCATTTGTGACTTTTTTTAAACATACAGAGCTTCTTTCTTGGGACGATAAAATTGCAACAATTGCAGCGCCTTCGACAATGATTGTTGATCTTCTTCAAAAGCGTTTCCAGACCGATATTAAAGTATCAATCGAAAAACATACAAAAGAGGAAGTTACTCTTTTTTTCACAACAAAAGTTTTTACCCCTTCTCTTACCGGAGAAGATAAAAGTGGACCGCTCTTTGCCTCAGACTCTCATCTCACTGAGGTTCACAAACCACCACCCATGACAGTTGGACATCTTCCACGAGTAAGACCAGACTATACTTTTGCGAACTTTGCTGTCTCAAGTAGTAATCAATTGGCATTTACTGCAAGTGCGACAGTTGCAGAACACATTGGGACATCCTACAACCCACTTTTCATCTATGGACCTGTTGGAGTAGGGAAAACACATTTGATGCACGCCATAGCAAACTCTGTGTACTTAAAGGAGCCTAATAAGAAAATTATTTATATAACTAGCGAAGAGTTCACCAATGAAGTTGTAGAAGCAATCCGTAACAACAATACTTCACAAATGAAAAAGAGGTTTCGTTCTGCAGTTCTTCTCTTAATTGACGATATACAATTTATAGAGGGAAAAGATCGAGTTCAAGAAGAGCTTTTTCATACCTTCAACATACTCATCGATAGTGGGGCGCAGATCTGTCTTTCATCAGATAGACCTCCACATGAAATAAAAAAACTCGAAAAGAGACTTTCCTCTCGATTCGCAGGTGGACTCACTGTTGATATAGAGTCTCCTGATTTTGAGTTGAAGACAGCTATTCTTCTCAAGAAAGCTGAAAAGTATGGACATTTTTTACCTATTGATGTCGCGAAAATGATTGCGGAGAGGGTACAAGACACTCGTAGCCTTGAAGGACTTCTCCTTCGTGTCATAACTCAGGCATCTAGCGAATCATCAGAAATTACTATTGATATTGCACAAAAAGCTCTGGGGCTAATGCAAGAAGAAAAGAGGGGAAGTATTCACGCTGACGACATTATGAAGGTGGTTTGCGACTATTATGGCATAAAACCAACACAGCTTCGAGGCCCTAAAAGAGATGCTAGCCTGGTAAAAGCTAGACAGGTTGTCATGTTTTTACTTAAAGAAGAGCTGGGAATGACCTATGTTGAGATAGGTGGTCTTCTTGGTGGACGTGATCATACGACAATAATGCATGGTGTGGATAAGATTGCTACACTTGTGGAAAACAAAGCAAAACTGT
>JAUPUR010000004.1 GCA_030917445.1 Patescibacteria group bacterium
CCTCAGAAGTTATAGGATTAGAAAAGTGAGTTATAAGGCCTATCTGGTTCCAAACCCGTATGGCTCACACGAAAAATATCTCGCCAAAGTGCGGGATTTTTTTGTGCGATTTCACAATGGAAATTTGAATATTACTTATTCGCGCCATCACGAAGTGAGAAGTACTCTTGGGGTAAATTCCCGTGGGGTCACCGAAGGAGAACATGTTGTTCTCAGCATCACGAATACCTTGGTATAATGGGCTAATCGTGCAGTCCGAATACTCGGATAGCCCCAAGTCAATCCCGAGAGTCAGATCGTAAACCTTTATCAGAGATCGTATCCAATGAATTATTTCATCAATAATTAATTTTGTAAAATATATTCTAAAGTCATCCACTCTCGGACCAAACTAACATCAATCATAAATCTGCGTAAAAACCTCCTGCAATTGAGAGTATTCCCAAATAATAAGTTCGAACTCTCGTCATTGGGTTCATACAAATATTTTAGATACTCAATTTATTTTCAATTCTGAGTGAATTATGTAAGTTTAAACTAAAAGAAGTTCATCTTGACTCTGGTTAAAAGAAAGATAAAACCTCAAAAAATAACAAGTAAAACTGCAGACAACAAACAGTATATATTGACATGTAATATTACTTAATGATATTAATTATATATGCTATTAATTATATTTAACGTATATTATGAATGTTGCTGATATCAAATTATTAACTGAGTTTTTGAGTAAAGCACTTAGGGTGAGGCGACTACTCGAGCAGTCTAGTTCTTTTGAAGATAAAGCCCTGACCTTATTACAAACTCAAGCTCTTAAGTTTATTAAAACGCATCCTAATACTTCAGTCGGATCATTGGTCAGTGAATTAAATATGTCTTTTTCCTCTGTTACACAACTATCAAACCGCTTAGTAGATAAAGGCTTGGTTATACGCGAGAACAATCAAACAGACCGGCGCATGGTTACACTATCGTTAACAAAAAAAGGTGAAAAACAATTAATTGTATTTACCAAAAATATGCTATCTTCTAACTATATGATTCTAGCTTCAATCCCGAAAGCGGATCTAAAAGAACTAGTACGGATATTTACCAATATATTAGAATCTCAAAATAAAACCAAATAATATGAAGATACGCAAAGCCTACATAATTGGCATATTAATAATTATAGTAGCTTTGGGATTAAAATTTTTTGTATTACAAAAACCCGATACACGCCTTTTGTATACCGCGCAGAAAGAAACTTTTCTCGAAACAATTCAGGTGAGTGGCATTTACCATAAAACGGCAACTGATACGGAAAAAGCAACTACTTATGCGACATACCAAAGTGCGCTTAGCGCGCTTGTCACAGCTAGACAAAATAAAGATGCGGCAGATGCCACGATGTGGTTGAAAAGACAAACAGTAATTGATGCCGAGAACGGAGTCAATTATAAAAATGACAACACAACTAATCCTGCTACCAAAGAGGATTACACCACTCTAGAAAAACTAAGTATTGATTCGAAACTTGTTCAAGCAGAGAAGGATTTTCGGTCAACAGAAACTAAATATAAAGAAGCAAATATATCTATTGTCGCTGCTCAAGCACAAGTAAGCCTAGCCAAGATTGCCCATGAAGATGCGTTAGAAAACGAACCGTTATTAACGGTGTTTGTAAATGAAGTTTATGCTCCCAAAGTCTCACTCGGACAAAAAGTGAATATAACTTTTGATGCGCTGAAAGATGTGGTTTTTTCTGGAAAGATCGTTTACATTGATTCCGTAGGAACCGTTACTAGTGGAGTTACCACTTTTGAAGCGAAAATTGAAATTATTGATTTGCTAACTGAGATAAAACCCAATATGACAGCGATTGCTACGATTGAGTTAATTCGTAAAGAAAATACCATCGCCGTCCCTATAAGTGCGATAGTTTATCAAGATGGAAAAGCCTACGTCCAAAAAGCAAGTAGTGACGATGGAGCTCTAACTCCAGTGGAATTGGGAGAAAAGGGATTTGCTAAGGTGGAAATAGTATCCGGTTTGGATAGCAAAACGGCAGTGTTGGTAAGACCAAACAGTAAAAGTTTATGAAAATGCGAACCAGTTTTAGCAAACTTAAAAAAGATCTGACAGTAGGGCAATTTTTAGCACTTCGTGAGCTAAAGCGTAATAATCCTTGGTCAACAGCGCTTATTATCTTTGTGATGTCTCTGACCTTCTTCAATATGGTTTTAATGGGAGGTATACTCATTGGTTTAGCTGACGGGATGATGAACTCGTTTAAAACGTATTACTCTTCAGACATTTTAATCAAGCCAGTCAGTCAGAATACCTCAATATCTCAAGCCAGCATGTTGGACTCCGTTATTAAAAGCTTACCTTCATACAAGGCTTTATCAAAACGATACACCGTGGCGGCAATCTTAGAGAACGAAAGCAAAGTAAAAATTAAAGATACGGAAATTGGCCAACGGGTAAGTGGCACTTTGGTGGGGATTAATCCGGGCGAAGAAGATGCAGTTACCGGATTATCCTCTCAATTAATTTCTGGGGAATTTTTGAGCGACTATGACGCTGAGGGAATTATCGTAGGCAAAAGTTTGTTAGCTGAATACTCCAAAGGTTCTTCAACTGAATCACGTCTGGAAGGAGTGAAGATTGGATCTAGATTAAAATTGATGATCGGCAAAACGGAGACAGATGTTTCTGTCAAAGGAATCATTGATACCGGAAATAGCACTGTGGACAGTCGCATATTTATACTTGAGAGCACTATGCGGGCACTAACAAATAATCAAAGTCTTAATGTCAACGAAATAGCTATATTACTGAATCAGGGTTCCGACAATAAAGAAGCTCAGGGGTATATAGTAGATAATTTCTCTTATAGCACCGACGTTATTGTGGAAACGGCAGAAGAAACCTTGCCAAAGGCTATTTCAGATATGAAAAAAACATTTTCAATACTCGGTAATATTGTAGGAGTAATTTCATTGATTGTAGGTGCGATTACAATTTTTATTGTGATTTTCGTTAATGCCATCACTAGAAGAAAATATATAGGTATTATGAAGGGAATTGGGATATCAGCACGCGCCATTGAGATTTCATACGTCATTCAGTCACTATTCTATGCACTTTCTGGAATATTATTTTCCAGCCTTATTATTATTTGGTTTCTTGCTCCCTGGTTTGATCTCCATCCATTAAAATTTCCAGTCACTGAAGGGAAATTAGCGATAACAACAAACGGACTTATCATTCGTGGCCTTATCTTGACCGTTACTGCTTTTATCTCTGGTTATGTTCCGGCGTGGATGGTGACCAAGCAAAATACATTAGACGCAATTTTAGGCAGATAAACTATGATTAAAGTTAACAACCTTATAAAAATATTTACCATTGGTGATAATACACTTACCGCATTGAAGAAAATCAGCTTTTCAGTGCCCTCCGGCCAGTTTCTGGCCATCACAGGCATGTCTGGATCAGGCAAAAGCACGCTTTTATATCAACTCAGCTTGTTAGATAATCCCAATCAGGGCACTATCTTGATTGAAAACGTCGATACATCCCTGTTAACAAGTGAAGAGAGAATCTCATTTAGATTGAAAAATTTAGGCTACATTTTTCAAGACTATGCTATTTTACCCATGCTTACGGCCAAGGAAAATGTAATGATGCCTCTTCTCATGCAGGGCGTTGATGAAAACATTGCTCAAAAAAAGGCAGAAGAAGCACTTTCCAAAGTCGACCTTCAAGATAGATTAGACAACCTGCCAAGCCAGCTTTCTGGTGGTCAGCAGCAGAGAGTGAGCATTGCGCGTTCAATAGTTCATAATCCAAAAATTCTTTTTGCCGATGAGCCAACCGCCAATTTAGATACAGAGTCATCAGAAAAAGTATTAGATATTTTCTTGAATCTGCATAAGCAAGGTCAAACGATTATCATGGTTACTCATGAACCTGAGTATGCCAAATTAGCAGAGCGGAATATTGAACTCAGAGATGGATCAATAATAAACGAGACAATCCAATAATATGGTAAATAAAATACATTTACGCTTCTCTGTAGGGGAAATTCGTTCAAATTCATTTAGGTGCGCCTATCTATAACAGGAGTTTGAACACATATAAGCGAGACTATTATCTTCACGAAGGGGGGCTTGACAATATTACTTACAGGATACGAGCTCCAATGTAGAGGCTGTATATATCAGACTACATCATTACCATTTGAGACACCCCTTTTTATAGTGTCTCATTTGTCTCATTTAGCCTCAGTTGCGAGACAGTGATATAATTGTTTTTGAGGACAAGAACATAAAAATTCACGGGAGCAACTTGTGGTTTGAGAGAAAGTGAATTCTTGCGAGGAACAGTTCTTGCCCTCAGAAGTTATAGGATTAGAAATGTGAGTTATAAGGCCTATCTGGTTCCAAACCCGTATGGCTCACAACATTTTTACAGCTCCCTCATACAACTTCTATCATAAAATCTTTTGCTTCAGGGAGAGGTTCATAACGAGGATTTTGCAAAGCTGTCATCAACTCA
>JAUPUR010000033.1 GCA_030917445.1 Patescibacteria group bacterium
AGAATATTATTTTTCGTTATTATTTTTAAAAGTGATCCTCCCCTCAGTACTCATGATTGACGTCGTAAAAGTATTATTATACGACGTTAATCATTCTGGCTTAAAACTATGCTTTATTCTTTTGTTATCAAATGAGTGAAGTGGTATGAAGATCTTTGTCCTCTTTCACATATACTGAAGCAAATATCGCTCTCTATCTTGTCCTGAATAAATTGATATCTCGCTTGCCACTCTCACACTGCTTGAGAGAGTGTATGCAATTTCATGCATGTTTATATTGATAAATCAATCTAAATAGAGCATTTTAGCCTCAAGATAAGAACAGTTGTTCGTGTTTTTTCTACTCCAATATCCATTCATTTATCTCTCTTACAGAGTTCATGTCTGCTTAATCTTGTGAAAAGTCACGTCGCTTTTTGTGAAAATATATATCAAACTATATCATAAATATTATAGGACTCTCCTCCACTTCCCATCCTCTTCCCCATAATTTTCTACAATATTTGAGGCTAATTTATGGCTAAAATTATTTTCCCCACGAAGTAAAAAGTAATAAAACAAAAAAGACGGTTACACCTACCCATACATACTCCCACAACACTCCCCTAAAAAGCCTCTTATCAAACCAAATGTGTGAAAGTCCAACTATCGTGTAGAAAAAACCTGTTAAAAACAAGGCTGTTACAGTCGGATTACTTGGCCAAAACCACAATAGTACCCCAGCCTCAAGAATGCAAAGCGTTAAAGCCGCTACCCATACTGTGACCGACTGTACTGACTTTTGAAGCGTGTATGTCCATATCGACTGCATAATCAGTGGAAATGTATACAAACCTAAAAGAACTAACATAGGAGGAAGTGTTAAATGAAGGGTAAAGAGTGTGTTTGTGAGAAAAAAGTATGAGATAAGTGTAATAACAAATGACACAATTCTCGCTCCTGAAAGGAGTGCAATTGTTCTAATTGATGACACAATAAAAATGTTCTGACTAAGAAATAGTGAATAGAGTCCAAATGCATAGAGTGAAGTCAAAATCAATCTAAATAACAGCCTAGCAGGGATCAAAAAGTAAAAAAGTGAAAATGAAAGACTATAAAAAAATGGAAGTAAAAAAACACTCCAGGAAAAATTTTCTTTAAGATCATTCTTCACTGCCCAGTATAAAAAAATGTTTGTAACAATAGCCATAATGATTGATACCACAACACCAAGACGAGCAAATTGATACTGTGAAGCAAAAAGGATCGTCGAAAGTATAAAGACTGCAATGACAAATTTTTGACGTTTATCAATCGTAATAACTAACTGTCTCTTCCCTTTTTTTGAAGTTAATTGAGGAGGTTTACTACCCTTTTTAACAAAAGTTATTTTTTTAAGAAGTGGTAACTTCATGTGTATTTCTTCCCTTTACTAGGAAAAATCAAAATTTGCAAAAACTTTCTGTACATCATCATGACTTTCTAACTTTTCAACAAATGCCAATACCTTGTTACTCAAATCAGAGTTATCCAAGTACTTAATTACTATAGGCTTCTTTATCACTTCTACTCCTGTTATATTCAAACCATCTTGAATAAGTCCATGCTGTACCTTTGCGAGTTCTTGACTACTTGTATAAACATAACATTCATCTTCGCCATCTTCTACATCCTCAGCACCATGTTCAGCAGCAAGGAGAAAAATATCATCCAACGATTTACCATTTTTATTTACAGTTAACAATCCTTTCAGCTCAAATTGATAACTCACGCTACCTGGTACACCGAGAGTTCCTCCATTTTTATCAAAAATACTTTTTATTTCTGGAGTTGTTCGTTGTTTATTGTCAGTAATTGCCTCAACAATCACACTCACGCCTCCGGGTCCAAAGCCTTCGTACACAACTTCACTCATTTCTTTGGCATTAACTCCACTTGCACGCTGAATAGCACGTTCGATATTATCTTTAGGCATGTTAGCTGCACGTGCTGCATCAATTGCAAGTCTCAACCTTGGATTACCATTTGGATCTGCTACATTGCCACCCTCTCGTACTGCAATCGTGATTGCGAGCGACAACTTTGTAAAGTGCTGACCGCGTTTTGCATCATTCACTCCTTTTTGTCTTTTAATTGTTGCCCATTTAGAATGTCCACTCATATAAAAAAATAAACAGATTAAGTCTGTTTCAGGTGTCTATTATACCTCCACTCTATTGACATTTGCAAACATTCTCTATAGAATTTCTATTTATAAATTCTCTTTTTTAACAGAAAGAAAACCTCATGACACCCTTAAAAACGCAAGCAATACAAACAGCACTAACTGGAGACTGGGAAAACGCAATTACGCTCAACGAATCACTATTATCTGAAAATCCAGATGATATCGATACATTGAACAGATTGGCTTTTGCTTACTCAAGTATGAGTAATGTTAAAGAGGCAAAACGCATTTATCAAAAGGTTCTCCTTCTTGATGCTCAAAACCCTATTGCACTCCGTAACTTAAAAAGACTTGCCGGAGGAAACGTGTCTACCTCTCAACCCAAACCAATGTCATTTTCACATATAAGTACACTTTTTATTGAGGAACCAGGAAAAACAAAAGTAATAGAACTTCTTAATATCGCTGATAAAAAAGTCATTTCACCACTTCGATCGGGAGAAGAAGTCTTTCTTTCAATAAAAAGAATGAAAGTTTTTGTTCTTGATAGTCAAAAACAATTTATCGGCATGTTACCTGATGATATTGGCTCTAGACTTATCAGATTTATGAATGGTGGAAATATATATGAAGCATTTATTAAATCAGTGGATAATAATAAAGTCATTATCTTTGCTCGTGAAGTAAAAAGAATTGCAAAATTTAAAGATCAACCATCATTTACACCAACAGACAAATCAAAACTCACTCTGGTTCCAAAAGGATCAAAAAATGTTAAAAAACCTGAAAATGAAATTGATGATCCTGATTATGAAGAAAATGAAGAAGAAGAATCCTTCTGAAAAATCACTCTATCCTTTTTAAGATCTTCATGCGCATTTTTCATCTCATCCATTTTTGATAGATTTTTTAATGATCTCAAAGCAAGGAAAAATGAAAAGATAAAAATTCCGATAATTATATAAATAATTGTCATAGACTAAAATAAAACACTTTCTTTTGTATCTGTACCAAGTGTTACAATTATATCAGAAAGATCTTGTCTTTCTCTTTTCGTCGAAATGGTTCCAATAATTTTTTCTAGCCTCTCAACTGTTTTAGTTTTTTCGCCATAGTATGAAATTGAAGACATTTTTTGAAGTGATTCACCATTTTCAACTGAAATAACATTTCCACCAACGTTTTCAAATGCTCTCTCCAATCTTCTCCCCTGACCTGGAACTCCAGAACTGTTAATTATACCAATAGTCTTATTCTCATCTGAGATAACTTTATCTACAAGGACTTCCTGCAATTCACGATCGATTTCATCCTCACTGCTTTCTTTAACTATCTCCACCTTTTTAATACCGTCTTCCCCCATTCCTCTACTCAGTCTCCATATAATAAATTCATCATAGAGTGAAAGATTGCTCGAAATATTTCCTTTCTTAAATAGAAGATTGCTTAACACCCTATCAACACTATAGGACTCTGAACTAGTTTTTATACTGCCCTCACTAAAGACACCAAGAAATGTCTTAAGATCATTTGAAGCTACTTGTGGTTTGACTGAAATGACTGTCACTTTTTTACCTAAAGTATCAATTGCAGCGATTTCTCTCTGATTTGAGCTCTCGATTGTGACAAAAAAGATGTGTTCACCATGAAAGCGAGCCTCATTCATGAGTGTAAGAATACGGAAGCTAAGAGCAACAAAAAGAACACAAAAAACAATAATACAAAAAAGTATTAAAGTCCTCATGCTATTTTTAGGAGAAGAAGTTTCGGCTTGATTATGTCTCATGGGCAGAGAATCTTTACCAAGAAGAGTTTTTCTTTTTGGAAATCACTTCAGGAACACTGAATGTTGCAGGTTGCTCACTAGAGAAGTTTCCTGAAATTGCTTTATCTTTTCCTTTTTTTGGTTTTTTCTTTTCGCCTTTAAAAAAGCCACCACCTTGTGCCATATGAAATCACCTCACTTATTATCTCTTTATTATACAATGCTTTCTATTCTATCTCAACTTTTTCAGAGATATCAAGAACACTTTGAAGCTCGTGCGGTAGTTCAGCAATAAAGTACATCTCCTCTTTTGTGATTGGATGATAAAGTTGAATAGAATAAGCATGCAGAAAAACTCTCTCTAGAATGTTTCTATCATCTCTCTGTACTTTCCTACCTGCATAAAGGAAATCACTAAATATTGGATGATTGATATATTTGAGATGAACTCTAATCTGATGAGTTCTCCCTGTAACTGGAAATAACTCAAGAAGTGTTAATATCTCTTTCTGCTTTGCAACGGGTGACTTGTAATAGTTTTTAATCTTATATAAAGTCTTCGCTTCCCTACCACCCGCTACAACTCCAAATTGTCTTCTATTCCAAGGTAGACGACCTACAGGAGCACTTATCTCTCCCTCATCCTGCATAACCTTCCCATGTGCAAGAGCAATGTAGGATTTTTTTATAGTTCTTTCTCTAAACTGCGTTAGCAGTGCAGAAAAGCTCTCAACTGTTTTAGCTACAAGTAAAATTCCAGATGTCTCTTTATCAAGTCTATGTGCAATACCAGCTCTTTCATAAAATGCTTGCTCATCAGAATACTCTTCACTCTTCACAAATCCTTGAGGCAACTTAATGCCAAGATATTCCTGCATGAAATCTTGTACTGTTTGAATACCAGCAGTAGTATCGGAATTATTAACAGTCATCCCTGCAGGCTTGTTCAAAACGAGAAAGAACTCATCCTCAAAAACGATAGGAAACGGTAAATTCGTCATCGAGATATTCTCCCCTTTTTCTCTCGTTCTTTAAAGAAAACAAAGATAAGACAACCAAGGAAAATTATAATATATAATGCGTTTTCTAAATTAAGGCTTTGCTTGACGTTTCCTTTCACATTCAAAATATTTGCTA
>JAUPUR010000005.1 GCA_030917445.1 Patescibacteria group bacterium
CTGGATCGTTATGAATATCTGCAGCTGTTTTGTCTGAACTATTATTTACTGTCATTCGGAGATAATCTCGTGCATTAACAGCAATTGTCTTACTATATGAATTTGTAATTTTTGCATTAATAATAAGGAATGTTCTACCTTCTACAGAAATTGCTCTTTTCCCTTTAACAATGACTTCATCCCGAAGTTCTGCATTTTCAATAACAAATTTTAATTTACTTACTTCTTTTCCGGCATCATCTTTTAATGGGAATTCATATGTTTTTGAAAGAGTTTGAACAGCTTTTGGTTTGGCAATACTGACACGAGAGTTGTCTTCACCAATTGTGACAACTTCACTACTACTTCGTGTCGACGCGAAAATGATAATTGAGAGGAGGACTAGTGCAGCAATAATTCCAGGGATAAAAAATGTGTGTTTTGTTATGTTGCGGTAGTTTCTGTTCATGTTTTTAAAATAAAAAACTCTGCTGGTAGGGCAGAGCAGTTAATTTGGGATATTAGCAGGATAACTTTCTACTGTCAAGAGTTTTTGACTATTTTGCTCACTTTAAAAATTCAATCACGAGTAAAAAGATAAAATCGCAGCCAAAATAATAAAAAGAATGAGCAAAAGTCGAAGAGTATTCATGCAGGGAATTATATCACGCGTTAGTGACTACGAGGATGTCTAAATTTAAATCGATCTGGATACCTGAGCCCTTGAATAATTCCACCAACTGCAGCACTCGCAGCAGCTTTTACCGTTGTTGAGTGCATCATATTATCGTAAATGAGGACTGCACCGACGATAATAACTGAGAGATAAAACCAATGATGTAGCCAGTATGTTTTTGAACCGATATGAATTCTGAAATTTGGCATGAACTCTATATTTTTATAAGCGATTCTGGGAATACGATGCTTATTTTTTTTGGGATGAGAAATATGAAGAGAGAGATAATATCCAGCGAGAAGAAAGATAGCAAACAGAAGTAATGTGTTCATAAAGTCTGGTACATCTTATCGTAGAAAAGGGAAGATACTTTGTCAAGAACTGTGCTAATCTCTCACATCTCTAAAAGTATTTGGACCACTCTTTCCAATCATCCTAAAAAACACACTAGGAGCATAATCCCAAAGTCCTCTTAAAAGTCCATCTTTGTATCTTCTCCCAGAAAGTTTCACCACAATATCCTTTTTTATAACAATTTTTCCAATCTTTCGTAGTTTTTTTGAAAGATCAATATCCTCAGCAATTTTAAGCTCTGTAGAAAATCCACCACACTTTTCAAATGCAGACTTTTTCACAGCCATATTAAATCCAGACAAATTCCAACCTCCTGAAAATGATTTGTCAAAAAGTAAGAATGGATAAAAAAGATACTTGGATGCAATTTTCGCAGAAAGAGGTCCGGAATAAAATTCACCAAGGCCACCAACAGCAACTATCTCACTATCTTCTTGGAAAGCAGCAACGATTTTTTCAATCCAATTTTCTGGATGTAATGCATCAGCATCAGTTGATAGTACTATTTCACCTTTGGCTTCTGTAAAACCTCTTTGCCTTGCATGTGCGACACCTTTATTTTTTTCGATAAATACTTTTGCACCAAGAGCACGAGCAACTTCAGATGTTTTATCAGTAGAATTATTATCTATGACAATAACTTCAAATTGAGGGTAATTTTGAGCAAAAAGACTTTTAAGGGTTGGAGTAATGCCATTTTCCTCGTTAAAGGCAGGAATAATAACTGAAACAAATGGTGTTGATGATTTTGTATCCATACTATTTACCTTGTGAAAGTAAATACTTCGTCAAACTCTTAAATGGTAAATCAATTTTTTTAGAGTTCTTCTTTATAAGATCACTATATGTTTTCTCCAAACTTTTCGCAATTGTCATAACAGAAAAAATTTCCGCTTTCTCACGAGCTTTTTCACTCATTTCTCTTCTTTTCTTATCATTTCCAAGAAGGAAATCAACTTCTTTTGCAAAATCTTTTACATTTCCGCGAACGAACACTCCGTTCTTCTTATCATCTATTATCTCTGAATATGCATCGTCAAAAAGTGTGACCACCGGCAATCCTGAAGCCATTGCCTCAAGAAGCACCATACCCTGTGTTTCACTCTGAGATGCAAATAGAAAAAGTTCTGCATCTGCATAAACAAGTGGGATACTTTCTTGAGGTATAAAACCAGCAAAAAAGACTTTTTCTTGAAGGGATAATTTTGCAACCAGAGGTTTGAGAACTTTGAGTTCTGGTCCATCACCCACAATGACCAATACTGCATCAGGCTGACTTTGAACAATGAATGCAAATGACTCAATCAAAAAGTCAATTGATTTTTCTTTTCCAAGTCTACCTACATAGAGAAGAATTTTTGCAAATGGTGAAAGATTTAATTTTTTTCGTAAAAATCCTTTCTCAATATCTCTAAATCGTTCAACCTGAATACCGTTTGGAATTACAAGAATAGGCTTATCAATTCCATAGTCGAGTAATTCTTTCTCGACTTTAACAGTTGGAACAATAAGCGTATCACACAAATTTCCAAATATTCTACTTGCAATCTCAGCCATTCGAGGTCTTATGACTTTGCCACGAAGAATGTAGTGTGTATATTGATTCCAAAGGGTATGATATGTCACAACAAAAGGAACTCTTTTTAGCCTTGAAACTTCCCAACCCAAAAGAGTGATCGGACCTCCTGAGTGTCCATGAATAATGTCAAAATCAATTCGTGATGCAGTCAAAAGTGGCTTGTTCGGAAGAAATGTTGCAAGTCTATAATCAGGTTCCTTTACTACCTGCATTGAGGGAATACGTATAACATTTTTTTCGTCTTTATACCCTGGATATTTTGGAGCAACAACATATACTTCATGTCCCAGAGCCTCAAGTGCTTTCGCACATGTTGCCACAGAAATTGCTACACCATTAATTTGTGGTAAGTAACCATCAGTAAAAAAGCCTATCTTCATAAGATTATTATAGCAAGAAGGGAGGAAAATAAAGAGTGGTTTGAGCAATTCCTACTCATTTTTTAGAAGAGGGAAGAAATTCACCCTCAATAATTTTACCTTCTTTTTCCAAAAACTTTTCAAGAATATCCATATTTTTACTATTTGCTTTATAAAAGAAGTCAGTAATATCTCCAACTACGGGAAAAAGACCAAGTATAAAATCAACAAGAATATTGCGTGTCATTTTTGCAATATCTTTTTCAGGCATCTTTAATTGCGTTCCAATCCATAAAATATACGCTGAGAGGATAAGACCAATAACATCACCTAACCATGGAAAAAGACCTAAAAGTGGATCAAGTCCAAATTTGAAATTTCCAATTGAAAATTGTTTATCAAGAAGTCTGGTGAGAACACGAGCAAAGGCAACATGATTCATCACAAAATTGTAACCTTTTGAATTCATTTTGGCAAATGATAAGGCTAGTAATCCATAAGCTCATGTGAAAGAAGTTTGTCCTTGTTATAACAAAATTTCCCTGTAAAAAAACCCTTCTCAGACAATTTAGGGAGAAAATATTTGTCTCCCTCCCAAAGTGGCAGCTCTGTCAATTTTGCTGTTTTTTGCCACGCCAAATCACCCTCAGTACTCTCAATAAGCTCACCAGACCATTCAGGAATGACAAAGACGAAAACATACCAATCATCTTCACCATTAAGTTGTGGGAAAGTCAAAAACCCTTTAAGGACAAGCTTATGAGCTGTCAAACCTGTTTCCTCAAGTATTTCTCTTTGTGCACATTCTTCAGGTGATTCACCACTCTCAAACTTTCCACCGATACCATTCCACTTTCCTTCATGCATATCATTTTCCTTTTTTGTACGATGAAGCATCAGTGTCTCGTCTTCTTTTTGAATGTAGCAGAGTGTTGCGAGTTTTAA
>JAUPUR010000034.1 GCA_030917445.1 Patescibacteria group bacterium
CTGTCATCAGCTCTATACTCATCTGATTGACTGTCTCCAAGAACTGCAAGTCCTTTAAATTCAAGTGGAGTGGGTGAAACGGCTGGGGAGAGAAATCTCACAAGATCCACCGCAAGCTGTGGTCTAAACCATACTAAAAGTATGCTGAGAAAAAGTGTCAGACTTGATGTCAGTAAAACAAGAAACAATGTTTTTTTAGTCACACTTTTTAAAAATAACTTCATGAATTCATTATACCTAAAATGTACATAAAGATTCTGTTTGGTTGACCAAGTTCCTTGATATTTTTATAATGCTCATTCTATGGTTGAAAGAAATTTGGCATTACTTCGTGAACAAGTCCTTCAAAGAGCAACTTCTTATCTTGGTGCACCTTCTGTTCCTTATAGCAATCCAGAAAATGGTCAAGATCCAGAAAATGGTTTTGATTGCTCAGGATTTGTTACACGCGTGCTTGAAGAAACAGGAATCGATCTACCTCGAGGAATTAGACACTCTAACGAATACTTTGATAAATTTGGTATCTTAATTCATGCCTACAAACCAGGTGATCTTATTTTCTATTCCTACAAAGGCACTGCGCCAAATCATATGGGAATTATTTATGATGAAGACAGTTATATTCATGCACCAGGTAGAATTAATACGCAGGTTGAAATAAAAAAAATTAAAAGAACGCCGATCAATGCATCTGGGGAAGAAGTCATTTATACTCACAATCCTATTGGCTTCAAAAGAATAGCTATGCAAGAAGGCCGTTGGTATAAAATCTAAAAAAGTTTTTGCGCGATCGCTGTATCAGCAACAAAAGTTGTTTTCCATTGTGAAGCATTTTTCAAACGAGACACATATCTACCACCCTTTTCATCACTCAAATATAAATTCGCAGTAACAAGAACTCCATCTTTTTTTAAAAGCATCTCAAATAGATCAAGAAGTTTGAGCTGAGGAGTATATCCATCAAAAAAAATAAGATCATATTTATCAATAAGTGTAGGAAGAATTTCTTCTGCCTTTCCTTCATGTTCATCAATTTTATGTGACACATTTAAATCACTCCAATATTTTCTTGCTTTTTCTAAATGTGTTGCATCTTGATCAATAGTCTCAATAAAAATATTCTCTCGTGAGAGTGCCATTAATGAAGATGTATACCCAAGAGCAGTTCCTACCTCAAGTACTCTGAGTGGACTATACTTCTCGATAACATCAATGAGAATTTCTCCATTCTGATAGGGATGCCCGCCGCAACCATGTTCTTGTTGATGAATGACAGATAAAGAAAAAAGATCCTGAATAGTCATAAAGATAATATTTCTTCTAGCAATTCATGAAAATGTGCATCGTTAAAATGTCCTTTTCCTTGAAGGAGTATTAGCTTGGCGTTTGGGAGATTTTCTTTGTACCTCTGGGCATTATCGGGATAGACAACAGTATCATCACTACTATGAAATATGATAATTTTGGGGGACTGTTCCTCAAAAGAGAGGAGGGGAGACGTAATAACAAAATCAGCTAGTGGATGATGTTCTGGAGAATTATATGGAGCAGCAACAAGTATGACAGCTTTTATTTTTTTTTGATATTTCTTCTCTGACAAATACTTTGCTAAAAAAATACCACCTAGGGAGTGTCCAATAAATATCACGTTATCATTGATGAAAGGAATCATCTTTTCAAACCATATTTCCCACTCGAGATACTTTGCATTTTGAGCATTTGGCATACGTGGAGCAATGACTTCAAAATCTTCACCTAGATCTTCTTGGAGATTTTTTTTCCAATCCACTTGACTCAGTCTTTCAAGTGTCAACTCTTTTTCTTTTAATGCGAATATGTAGTCTTCATATGACTGGTAAGCATTGCCTCCATGAATAAGTACAATTTGCTGTTTCATGTTCTTATTATACAGGAGGTCAAAACTTTACTCACTCAAACTATTCAACTATACTAGCCAAAAGGAGGTGATTATTCATGGCTACAATCGTAAACAACCCCCCTGCACAAAATAATAATTCAGGAAATAATATGGGAGTTATTATTGGTATCATCGTCATTCTTGTTCTCGCGATTGTATTTGTGATGTATGGACTTCCAATGCTTCAGCAAGCAGCTCCATCAACACAGGTAACAATTCCAGATCAAATCGATGTCAATGTAGATCAAGGTGGAAATTAAAAAATAATTTTTCCTAGAAGTAGCGAAGATTTCATATCTTCGCTATTTTTATGAGGTTTAAGCGTTGAATGTCTTGTTACTGAGTCTTTTGAAAAAGGTAATATTATAGCCATCTGGGTCTTGAACAACGAATTCTTTGTTTCCAGCTTCAGTTGTATATGGTTCGCCGAGAGTCTTAACACCTTTTGTGTGAAGGGTCTGGTAACAATTATCAACATTATCCACACTCATGTAAATAAAAATACCTGCACCTTTTGATTCATTTGCTTCTTTTTCTTCAATAAAGTCCACCCAAAACCAGTTCACGTACAAGGTTGCTCTTGTTTTTTCTTTCTTTTTAAATTCAAAACCAACCTTTTCGTAAAAAGAAATTGTCTCATCGACATTTTTTACATAGCAAGTTACTC
>JAUPUR010000006.1 GCA_030917445.1 Patescibacteria group bacterium
AGAATTAAAAGCATTGAAAGAACAACGTGAAGTAGAAAAACAATCAAATTCCTCAACAGAGTAAATCTCGTGTATAATTCCCCATAATGTCGAACGAATTTTATAGTCATGGTGCACATTCTAATGTCTGGAGAGTAGGAGAAAGCGAAAGGAAAAATTTTCCACGTGCAGATCTTTTACGTCAAGAAAAGCAAGGAGATCCTTTCTGGTATGCTCGATTATTCTATATGCATAAAATTGCTTCACTTCTTTTTCCTGGTAATTTCATTGATGTTGTTGGAGTGACAAGAGATTTTCAAGACCAAATTGATGATGGGAGTACAGAGAGTAATATGAAGTTGCCAAAACATACAGTGACACTCTTTAGTAAAGAGGCACGAGTTCCATCTGATCATGCAACTTTTTCAGCAGATTGCATGGTCTCAGAGGGAGAAAAAGTTAATAAATGTAGGTGTGTAAAATGTCTCAGACATAAAGACTTTCATAACTCAGAGAGTCTTTTTTTAAGGGCTAAAAGATTTTCTCGTCGAGTTCAGCAGGTTGGTATTACTGTTCCATACAAGGATCCAAGTGATTATTGTCTTGATACCTATACAAATAAAATAGTTTTTTTTGAAATTGAAGGATTTAAACCACCTCTCGTTGCTCAGTATTTGGAAAGCAGTCCTGATATAACCCCATCTGAAAGACGTGCTCAAAATTTATTATTGCGATATAATGAGTTAGTTGCTCAATCACGAAAGCACTTAATAAGTGGTAGTGGAGTACGCGAAATGAGAATATGAACAACTTAAAATTAAAAGCAGCAGAGTTGAGGACCACTGAGGTTGATCCAGAAGTCGCTCAAAAAATTCAAAGAAACCCTTTATATATAATTGTAGACAATGTTCTGGATACATATAACATTGGGGCAATTTTCCGACTTGCAGATGCTGTTGCAGCAGAAAAAGTTATTTTGTGTGGAGGGTCAGAAACCCCTCCCCATACTAGAATTAAAAAAGCGTCAATCAATACGACAGAGTGGGTGAAATGGGAGTATAAAGAAACTGCACTTGAAGCAATAGAAGATCTGAGAAAAAAAGTAGATGGAATTAAAATATATTCTGTTGAACTGGATAACAGAAGTGTTCCATATGACTCAGTTCAGTATACTTTTCCAGTGGCAGTCATCGTTGGACATGAATCAGATGGAGTGAGTGAAGAAGCAATGAAAGCATCTGATGGTATTCTTGAGTTGCCGATGTGGGGAGTTAATATATCACTCAATGTGATGGTGAGTCTCGGAATTGTTCTTTATGAAGTCATGAAGAATTTGTCAAAAAAGTAATTTATTTTATTAAACGTTGGCTTATTGAATTGTCAGTGAGGTAACAAAGTATGGCAACTGCCAATACAGGAGCGACAGTTACGATGTCGATTTTCTCGTTTCCTCTAATATCCTCAGCTTGGAAAATAGTGTCAGTTATAAGTATCCTGTTCAAAGGATGGTCTGGTTGATTTAGCTTTTGAGGAAGTGTCAAGCCTTCTTTATCTGGTGTGAATTCAGCATGAGTTGCTGCTGCAACAATACGTTGAGCACCATTTTCACGAGCTATATTCGCAGCATTGACAAGTGTCCCTCCAGA
The DNA here is from genome assembly GCA_030917445.1 of Patescibacteria group bacterium. Classification (GTDB taxonomy): domain Bacteria; phylum Patescibacteriota; class Microgenomatia; order Levybacterales; family UBA12049; genus JAUPUR01. Next base: position 1,626 of record JAUPUR010000006.1, read on the forward strand.
TCCTACAACATCATCAACAATGAGAACATCTCTTCCTCTTACATCTCCTACAATTTTAAATGACTCAGTTTTATATGGGTCATCTTTATCTCTTCTTTTATCAACAAAAGCAACATCATTACTTCCTAATTTTTCTGCGTAGACTCGTGCTCTTTTTGTACTACCTGCATCTGGTGCAAGTAGGACTGGTTCATCAAGTTCAAGTGCTTCAATTGCGGGTAAAAGTACTTTGCTGCCATAAACATTGTCCCATGCGTTAGGAAAGGATCCAACTGATTGGTCTGCATGAAGATCAATAGTGAAAAGTCTGTTGTATTCAGCAGCAAATTTTAATTGTGCAGCAACTGCAGCAATACTGATTGGTGTTCTTGATTCAGGTTTTCTATCTTGTCTATCATATGCAATTTTTGGGAGCATTGCTGTGACTTTCCCTGGTTTTGCATCAGCACGTTTTATTGCATCACCCATAAAAATTGTTTCTTGAAGGCCTCTATTGGGGTTTGGTTGGAGAGAGTTAATTACAAAAACTTCTTTCCCACGAAGATTTGGTCCAATTTTTACACGAGTTTCACCATTGGGGAAGTCAGTGCAGGGGAAATCGACATCTACATCAAGGAGTTCTCCAACAGCTTCTGCAAGTGGTTCATTCCCGCGACCCGCCAAAATAACAAAAGTTGAAGGATCGATATGTGAATGATGAAATGAACCATAAAGTTCTTGAGTAGTTTTGGGTAGTGGATAGTAAGATGCTTTTTCGGCCATGAGAGTTTGATCCGAGCAAATTGTAACAATGAAAAAAGGCTGAGTAAATAGGACAAACTGTGACAGTTTTATTATGATAATATTATGTCTATGGATAAAAATAAACTTTTGGCGATCATTGCAGATGAAATTGAAAATTGTAAGGAGTGTCAAAGAGATAAAAATGGTGTAGCAGTTGCTGGAGAAGGGAACAGTGATGCTGATATTGTCTTTATAGGAGAAGCTCCTGGGAAAAAAGAAGCAATTGAAGGAAGGCCCTTTATTGGAAGGTCTGGGCAACTTCTTCGAAGTTTTATACGAGAGATTGGACTTAATGAAACTGACGTGTATATTACAAGTCCTGTTAAATATTTACCTGATAGAGGTACCCCAACATCAGCAGATATTGCACATGGAAGAATTCATTTGATGAAACAGTTTGACGTAATAAAACCCAAAGTTGTTGTGCTTCTTGGTCGAGTTGCTGCCGAAGGAGTATTGCAGAAAAAAGTTTTTGTCGTAAAAGATCATGGACAAATAATTGAAGAGCGAGAGGGAATTAAATATTATTTGACGTACCATCCTGCAGCAGTTTTGAGGTTTCCAGGGAAATTTAAATTATTTATGAAGCAAGATTTTGAAAAAATAAAATCTTTAGTTACGAAGGTCTAAATGATATTGAGGGCGACCTAGAAATCCAAACTCCTCTTTCCACCCATATGCACCCTCGAGTGCATCGTATTTTTCAAGTTTATTTTCAATTGCAAATTCAATAGCTTTTAAATATAAGAATTTTCCAACGTTTGCAGTACCCTCTTTAACTCCAGTATTAATTCCGTATAATGTGTTATTATAAATAATTCTTAAACCAATTCCTACTTTCTCTCCATCGATTGTTACTGTTATTATCTGAGCGTCAAATATTTTTAGGATTGCCTTAAAAAACTCGTATCTGTATGGTTTATTAAACACAGAATTATCTCCAAACCTTTTTTTATTTAACTGAACAAGTAAATCTAAATCATCGAAATTATTGAATGTGATATTTGTATCTTGTTTCAGAATCTTTCTCATCTCTTTACGAATTTGTTTTTTTCTTGTGGGAGAGAGAACGTTATGGAAATAATCATCTAAATTTGTGAAATTTTTGACTGGTAAAAAAAATGTACTTTTTTCAGTTGTTTTTAATTTAGGGTGTGAGAAAGGTGTTCTCATCCATCTCAAATAAATTGGTTTATTGATTTGGTTTAAAAAGTCATTTTTTAAATGTTCAAAAGGTTCTTTAATAAAAAGTGCGTTATAACTCATAAAGTCTCCACCGAAAAATTCATAGTATCCGTCATTGTTCCATTGAAGTGGGAGTAATCCGAAAGGGATATTATTTTCAGAGCCAACAACAAAACATATTTCTGGTTTTGTGAAATTCCAGTATGTAAATCTAAACTTCCAGTCATCGTATAGTTCTACTTTTGGTGAAAAAGTATTCCATAAATTTTCTCCTTCTTCGATTGATGTATAGATGTGGTATTTGATCATATTATTTATTTATCTCAATCATATATTGTGGTCTTTTATTAAAGTTAAATGATTCTTTCCAACCCAAATCTCCGGCTCTTGCGTCATACATTTTCGATCCGTTTTGAATAGCAGAGTTAATCTTTTGAAGAATTAAAAATTTTCCAAGTCCGTTGTACGTAATGTTGGTTCCAGAATTAAGTCCAATTGTTGATTCTTTGAAATGAATGGAAAGGCCTACTGCTTCTGGATTATCATTGACGAAAATTGTTGTGAGTTCGGATTTATATTTCTTTATAATATCGCGGAAAAAGTCTTCTCTATGTGGATAATGAAAAGTGGACTCCTCTTTGAATCTTTTTTTATTCATTTCTACCATTAATTCAAATTCAGAGATTGAACCATTAACAATTGAAACCTTGTTACTCATAATTTGAGCAATTTGGTTCTTGAGATTATTCCTTCGTTTACTGTTGAAATTTTTAAGTAAAAAATCATCAATTGAATTATAATTCTCAAGTTGTAATTCATATTTATAATCAATAATAGTGCAAGTGTGACCAGAGATTGGTTCTTTCATCCAAGTAAGATATGATTTTTTTGTAAGATTATCTACAAGATACTTTTTTAATAGTTCATCATTATTTTTAGTGAAAATTCTATTGTCTTCCATAAAGCTACCACCGAAAAATTCCCAGAGTTTCTCGTATGTATTGTATTGAAGGGGGAGAAGAGCAACTGGCTCTTTATTTGCATATGCTACATGAAATTCAATTGGATATAAAAAATATTTATAATATTCATGTCTGAAATCCCATTCATCATAGAGGCTCTCATGAGGAGAGAGAATTTCCCAAATTTTTTTGGCTTCATTTAAATCAGTAATAATTGAGTGTGTAAACATATTATTTTTTTAATGTGTAAAGATGCTTTTTAAGGAGATTAAAATCTTCTTTCCAGCCAAATGCTCCGGAACCACCTGCATCATATATGGAACAGCCTTCATCAATTGCTGCTTGAATCTTAAGAAGTGTAAGATATTTTCCAATGTTTTTTAGTTCTGGGTTATATCCTGAATTAATTCCATAACAGATACCGTTGTGAAATAAAACAAATCCAACTCCTACTTTTTCGCCGTTAAGAGAAAGTGTAATAATTTTTGATGGGAATTCTCTAGCAATTTCTTTGAAGAACTCATTCCAATAGGGTCGTTCTGCAAAACTTGATGTCTCGCCAAATCTTAATCTATTCCATCTTTCTAGAATATCAAGGTCATCAACATTGTCATAAGAGAGTGAGAAGTTGTATTCAGAAAGTTTTCTCATTTGTGAAAGAAGATTTCTCCTTCCATCTGATGATAAATATTTGTTTATAAAGTCCTCGTATGTTTTTAACTCTTTAAGTTCAATAAAATAGTTATAGTCATGAACTTCAGCTCCAACTATAGTACTCATATCAGGATGCATATACTCGAGATTTGCAGGCAAGTCTATCATGTCAATAAGTTTTTGTGTAATGCTAATATCACTTTCTTTTAGAAAGACTCTATTGTCTTCCATGTAACCAAATCCAGCAAAAAAATCTAAGGACTGTTTATCTGTATTAAACATAAGTGGAAGAAGTCCAACTGGTTCATCGCCTTTAAAAGCAGTATAAAAGTAAAGGGGATAATTAAAGTATTTATAGTACGTAAAACGAAACTCCCATACGTCATAAAGTGATTTATTTGGCGATAGGGTTTTCCAGACAGCTTCTGCGTCCGTGAGGTTAGATATACGTTTGTATTGTAGGTCGTTCATAGAGATCAAGGGCAAATTTTACTCTTGAGAACATTCTATTTAATGAAATGTGTGCTTCTTCCGATGAATTTCCTTGAGCTGTGATCCATCCAAAATAATCAAAGTCTTGTGGAGGGATTTTTATTTCATCTCCAATATTTTTACATACTTTTAACTCAAAAAGATGAGGATTTTGAGTTACTGATCGTGGAATTGTTATATTTGCAATCCTACCTGTTTCATTAGGTAAAAAATATCTTCCTTCAAGATGTGTCAGTGGGTGAGTAGGTTTTTTTATTGTAAAATGATCACCGATCGCAATTTTTGCTGCATATTCAATAAAATCGATACCCCAGACTGTTTTTATAAAGCTATATACTTCATCTCCACCCATGCGAAGATTTACTTCAATTGGAACTGGTCCGTTAAGTCCAGTTTTTGCTTCAAAATGTACAATTGCATCAGTAACATTAAGCGATTTAAGAACAGTCATAGCCATTTCGACGAGTTCTTGTTGTTTTGTATCTGCGAGACGAGAAGGAAGAGCTTGGCCTGTTTCTACAAAGAATGGTTCATGAGTTTGGAAATTGTCTGTCACTGAATGGAATTTTAGCTTTCCATCTTGGAGGATTATATCAATATCAACTTCTTGACCCTCAATATATTCCTCAACAAGTAAGTCTACCGACTTCCACTCAGGTGTAAGCCAGAAAGATTTAATATATTTATTGATAGAGACAAAAGCCTTTTTGAGCTCTCTTAAATTATTTACTCTTACAACAAAAGCACTTGCTGCGCCATAAATAGGCTTGACTACTAGTGGAAAGTTCAAACCTTTTACCACGTCAGAAAAATTACTATCAATTTGAAGCATTGCATGTTTAGGTGATGGTAAATTGAATGCTGAGCATGCTTCTCTAAAGCTAAATTTATTTTTGATTATCTCTGCACTTTTAAATGGAATACCTGGGAGGTTAAGTGAGTCTGCTAATTTAGCAGTAATAAGTACTGCTTCTTCCCAAAAAGTGAGAACACCGTCAATTTTATGATTATTATCTTTTAGATAATGTTTGACGGCTTTAAGACATGCTTTTTCACTGCTCATGTCAGCAATAACCCAGTCATCGACAAGCTCTGTTGGGCATGAGATTGTTTCATCAAGCACAATTAAGAAGTATCCTAAAGCTCTCAGTTTTTTGAGCACAAACTCTTTACTAGGATATCCGCTGCGTACAATAAGAAGGTGTTTTTGATTTTTCATATGAAGAGTGGGTATTATACAATACTTTTATTTGCTTGTGTCTATGTGGAAAAAGGGGATAGAGCCTCTCTGGAGGAGAGGTGTGAGATAAAATTTGTTTGAAAAATAGATTGATTTCATGGGAAAATTTACTATGTTATAGTATTTAGGAATTATAGCATATTTTTGAATAAAAAGATAGTAGCAGCTTGCATGATTAAATCCTATAGTTATGCCTCGTTTTTTTCTTTCATTTGCTTTATCTGTGCCTTGACAATTCTTAATATAAAGCTATAATAGTGAAACGTATGTAAAGGAATCTGCATGAGGGATTTATCAAGCTCGCCTCGGCGAGTTTTTTTATCACTTAAGCTTATTTACATATCTTCATTACCTCTTAACTTTCTACCAGAAGGTAGATAACAAGTCGTAATTCTCGAACATTGACAATCAAAAAGTGGTAGGGAATAAAAATGGACTTCAAACTTCCCTTTATCAGTGCACACACTGGTATTTTTTGTTTGAAGACCGTCAAAATACTTTACATAAAAGTTTAGTATTTTTTTGAGAATTTGATCCTGGTTCAGGATGAATGCTGGCGGCGTGCCTTAAGCATGCAAGTCGAACGGATGAGTCGCAAGACAAGTCAGTGGCAGACGGGTGAGTAACGCGTAGGAATCTACCCCTAGGTTTCGCATAGCCCTCCGAAAGGAGGGGTAATTCGGAATGGTCTCGTAAGAGTAAAGGACTTAACGGTCCGCCAAGGGAGGAGCCTGCGTCCTATCAGCTAGTTGGCGGGGTAAATGCCCACCAAGGCGATGACGGGTAGCTGGACTGAGAGGTCGATCAGCCACAACTGCACTGAGACACGGGCAGTACACCTACGGGTGGCAGCAACTGGGAATATTGCGCAATGGGGGAAACCCTGACGCAGCGACGCCGCGTGGAGGATGAAGGCTTTCGGGTCGTAAACTCCTTTTGCCAAGCCGTTCACAGCTTGGCGAATAAGCTTCTACTAACTACGTGCCAGAAGTCTCGGTAATACGTAGGAAGCAAGCATTATCCGGATTCATTGGGCGTAAAGTGTGCGTAGGCGGTTGCCAAAGTCTTATTTTAAAGCCTCGAGCTCAACTCGAGATTTGGGTAGGATACTGGGCGACTTGAGGATTGATAGGGGTGCTAGAACAGTATGTGTAGCAGTGAAATGCGTTGATATATACTGGAATACCGATGGCGAAGGCAGGCACCTGGGTTTTTCCTGACGCTGAGGCACGAAAGCTAGGGTAGCGAAACAGATTAGAGACCTGTGTAGTCCTAGCCGTAAACGATGTCCGCTAGCTCTCACTTGCTAAGCATATGATTTGTCGTATGTTTTGCTAGTGGGGGTGTAAGCTAACGCGTTAAGCGGACCGCCTGGGGAGTACGGCCGCAAGGCTAAAACTCAAAGGAATTGACGGGGACCCGCACAACCTGTGGAGCGTGTGGTTTAATTCGAGACAAAGCGAAAAACCTTACCAGGGTTTGACATCTTACCGTTTTATACTTTTGGAAACATTAGTAGATCCGTAAGGATGGTAGGACAGGCGCTGCATGGCTGTCGTCAGCTCGTGCCGTGAGGTGTTCCCTTAAGTGGGGAAACGAGCGCAACCCCCGCCTAATGTTAAATATTCATTAGGGACTGCCCTGTTTTTACAGGGAGGAAGGAGGGGAAGACGTCAAGTCAGCATGGCCCTTATACCCTGGGTTACACACACCCTACAATGGCGAAGAACAACGTGTTGCAAGTCGGTAACGGCAAGCTAATCACTGAAATTTCGCCTCAGTTCAGATCGAGGTCTGCAACCCGACCTCGTGAAGTCGGAATAGGTAGTAATCGCGGATCAGCAGGCCGCGGTGAATACGTTCTCGGGTCTTGTACACACCGCCCGTCAAGGCAGCAAAGTCAGGGGTGGATGAATCATCATTTTTTGGTGAGAGTCCAAATCTGGCGATGAGGCTTAAGTCGTAACAAGGTATCCCTTGCCGAAGCAGGGGATGGATCACCTCCTTTCTAATTTTTTCTAATCTAGCTCTCGCGAGAGGGGTAGAAATCAAAATTAGATCTGGAGAAGATGCAGAACGTTATCTGCACAGTAGCAATACTGGGGTAGAGACGGAGATGTATATATGACACCAAGCGAAGTGAGTAGCGCTTGAGCAATCTCGTTATCTCGATTTATCGAGAGTCTTGAAAACGTAAGTTTGAGAGATCACTTAGAGAAAGCACCAAATCTACTCTCGCCCTTCGATATTTATATCGGAGTTTTTCCTACCACTTTTTGGTTGTTAAGATAAAACCACCCTCCGGGGTGGTTTTTTTGTGACCGTATATACGATATACTTCAGAAATGGAGAGTAAGGAATCATTATTTGTACCACCAAATAAAGAATTAAAGCAAACGTTTGTCCATGATCTCGTAAAGTATTTATCAATTGATAAAGAGAGAGTGCGATATATTGATTTGACCGAGAATGAAGTAGCATCACCTCCATTTGGTTTTAGTGTTGGCGAAAATCAATTTATGATCGGTGCTGGTAAATTAAATCCAGATGCACGATATTTAGTAACTGATAAATTAGTTGACTGTACAGCACTCGTTATTGAATCGAAAGATAGAGAGAGGTATTTACTTGGGCATATTATGGGAAATAACTTTGTTCATAAAATGTTTGAAAGATTTAGAGAATCTTTAGGAAATCCTGA